>NZ_BBWM01000015.1:0-22960 GCF_001463805.1 Aureimonas sp. D3
GTCTCTCGCCGCTCATGTCGAAGGGCGCAGGCTGCGCGGCGGCGGAGCCCGGCCAAGCGATGGCGGCGGCCAGAAGCGCGAGGGCGGATGCGGCGGTGCGTTTCATCCGCGCGCCTCCGCCGGCTTGGCTTTCGCGGCTGGCTTGCTGCCGATACCGCGCAGGAGATAGCCCAGCCCTCGGAACGTCTGGTAGACGCACACGCCGAAGAACCAGAGCGAGCCCCGCAGAATGCCGGGATTGCGCCGACGGGCGCGCTGAAGCTGCTGCCATTGCCCGGAATCGGCAAAGATCAGATCCGCGATCAGCCGGTTGTGATGCGCGCTGTCGGCGGCAAAGGCACAGCCGAGCACCGTGCTGCCCTCACCGCGCTGGATGCGCTTGAACACGAGCGGAATCGTGTCGCGTCCGCTTTCCAGCTCGGTGCGCACCCGCAGCGTCGCGCTGGTGCCGCGCTCGACCTCAGGCGGCAGCGCGCCCATGACACGCACCGAGACACCCGAGACCGAAACATCCTCGATCGTGCCGGCCAAGAGGGTTCCCTCGATCTGGATGTCGCAGCGCCGCTTCACCGCGATGCGTCGGTTGGCGGTCGGCGTGCCAAGTTCCGACACGACGCCGAGCGTGCAGCCCGCGATCACGAGGTTCAGGACATTCCACGCGCCGACCACCATGGTCAGATCGGCGCGGTAGGGCTCGTCGATCACGCGCCAGACGGTCGCCGCCAGCCCCAGAAGCAGGACGGCGAAGATCACATAGAAGGGCAGGCCGATTTCCGACACGCGGCTTTCCGCGATCGACTCGTCCTTGGCGGTCACGTTGAAGGTCGGCTTGCGTGGATGCAGCATGGTGGAGACGACGGCGGGCAGGAGATGGACGCTCTGCACATATTCGTAGAGCTCGGAAATCCACGGCCAGCGGAACGAGCCATACATGGAATTCTGCATCATCAAGTTCACGGCCATGTAGGTCAGCGTATAGGCGACGAACTCGCCGGACGACGCCGTGAAGATCTGCAGCCCGAAGAAGAGATAGAAGAGCGGTGCGACGAGGAACATCAGGCGCGGAAAGGGAAACAGCCAGAACAGCGTCGAGGACGTGTAGCAAAGGCGCTGCGGAAACGAGAGCCCGCGCTTGAAGAGCGGGGCGCGCAACAACAAAATCTGCATCATGCCCTGCGCCCATCGCGAGCGCTGGCCGATGAAGGAGGCGAAGGTCGCCGGTTGCAGGCCCGCGATCAGCGGCTTGTCGAGATAGAGACTGTTCCAGCCGCGCGAATGCAGCTCGACCGCCGTCTCGCAATCCTCGGTGATGGAGATGCCCGAGAAGCCGCTCGTTTCCACCAGCGCCTCGCGATGCAGAAGCGCGGCCGAGCCGCAGAAGAAGGCGGCGTTCCACTTGTCGAGCCCGCGCTGGATGATGCCGTAGAACATCTCGTTCTCGGAGGGCATCTTGTCGAAGGTGCGCAGATTGCGCTCCAGCGGGTCGGGATTGAGAAAGAAATGCGGCGTCTGCACCAGGAACAGGCGCGGATCGTCCTCGAAATAGCCGACCGTTTCGGCCAGGAAATCACGCGCGGGCGCGTGGTCGGCGTCGAACACCGCGATCAGCTCGCCGGTGGACTGGGTCATCCCGTGATTGAGATTGCCAGCCTTGGCGGAGGTGTTGCGCGCGCGCGTGAGATAGCGCGCGCCCAGCGCCTCGCAGAGCGCGTTCAACTCGGCATGGCGGCGCTCGGCGGCCTCCGCCGAGACCATATCGTCGGACTGGCGCTTCTGGTCCGTGCCGCCATCGTCCAGCAGCCAGACTGTGAAGCGGTCGGCGGGGTAGTTCATGGCGAGCGCGGAGGCGAGCGTATTGGCGAGCAGCTTGGTCGGCTCGTTGTAGGTCGGCACGAAGACGTCCACGCTCGGCGGCTTGCGGCCCGGCGTGAGCGAGCGCGAGGGGCGCGGCGGCACGGGCGCGGCCACCACGAAGAGGCTGAGCGCCAGCATGAAGACGCTGTACATCTCGGCAAGATACAGGAGAAAACCCGGAATGAAGTTTTCGAGCTGGTTGACCGGCGGCAGGGTCGAGGTCGTGCGCCAATAGACGTAGCGCAGGACGATCGAGGTTCCGAGCGCGAGCGCCACAAGACGCCAGACGCCGCCCAGATCCAGCGTCTTCAGGATCACCATGACGCCGAGCACGAAGAGCACCGCGAAGAGCTGCGCCTGAAGGCTGACGGGCAGCGTGATCACCGCGATCGCCAGGATCGAGGCCAGGATCCACAGAAGCGTCATTCCCACTCGCAACATGCACTCTCCCGATCTGGAGCCCATCCCTCGAACACCGGTTCGAGGGATGGGCTCTAGGATTTTGGCGTCTCGCATTGTCCGGACGCGAAAGCCGACCCGGCTTTCGCTGGAAATGCTCTGGAGCGGACCCCAGGCAGGCCCGCAACCCCCGGTCATCTTACGCTTCATCGAAGGAGAGACGCCCGAGGCGAAACGTCCCCTCTCCGCCCGTCACCAGAACATCGCGCGCGGCGTTAATGAAGTGTGAATGAAATTCAGGGTTATATCCGCCTTACCCGCATTGCGCGCAATCGTCGCACCCGCGGGTCAGCAGCCGCTCGCTCCCATCAGGCGACCGTCGGCGCAGATCGCCGGCGGAGCCACCACGGGACGCGCCGGCGTGGCGGCGGGTGACGCGGTGCCGGGGGGCGCGGGAACGAGGGCGGCGCTGACCCCTGCAGCGTCGAGCGAGGTAACGCCCGGAGGCGGGGGCACCGGGGGGCCGACGGGCTGCGGCAAGGGCTCAAGTGCGGCGGGCGGCGCGGGCTGAAGTCTCGGCACGGACCGCACGGCCGCCCGGGGGCGCGGCGCGGCGCGCGCGAGGGGGCGGGGCGGGTTCGCTCACGGGCGCGGCCGATGCCACGCTGGCGCTCGCAGGCAGGAGCGGCTCGGGATAAACAGGCGCGCCGCCCTGTCCCAGCGTCGGCGAGGGCGAGGGCGGATCGCCATAGGGCATCCAGGAGAAATGATTGAGGAAGGCGTTGACCCCGAGCCCGTAGAGCGTCGCCAGAAGCTGCGCCTCGCTCGCCCCCGCCTCGCATTGGCGCAGGCGCAGGTTGATGATGCCGCGCGGGCGCAGGATCAGCGTCGCATGGTCCGTGCCGCTCAGCCGCTGCCAGGCATAGAGGCAGGTCGTGCCGCCGACCTGGCCCGTGGCATAGCCGAACGGCCCGTAGCGGTTCTGAACGTAGAGCGCGGAGCGGCGCATCGCGACGCCGGGAAACTCCTGCCGCAATTCGCCCGCGATGTCGGCCCGCGCCAGCGAGCGTTCCGAGAGCGCCGTGCGCCCGGAGGTCGAGGCGTCCACCGGGCCGATGAACTGGACGCGCATCCGGCTCTGCCCGGCCGCGCCACCTCCGCCCGACAGGACGATCTCCTGCTCCACACCGTTGCTGAATCGCTGCTCCAGCACGCCGACGATGGAGGGGCCGCCAGCCGCCGGCAAGACGAAGGCCTCGCGCGGCGCCACGTCCCGCACGGTGGAAAAGCGATCGATCTCGCCGCGCGCGGCGCAGCCCGACAGAAGCGCAAGTGCAAGCAGCCCGCCCCCTATCGGCTTGCCCGCGATGCCGGACCGGAAAGCTCTCAGGCGAGACCGAGCGCCGGCAAGGCGGGGCCCAGAGTTCGGCCAATCAGCTGCTTTCATCATCAAGATCGCCAGTTGCACTCGACAGGTGCCGGGACTCCCGGTTCTCTCAGAGCTAACAACCGGAGCTTGCGCCAATCTCAAAGACGATACGAATGCCTTATAATGTACCCTCTGGTACCGGGTCGCAGCCAGTCGAAGCCACCTCGATGCTGTAACGGGGCCGGAGATTGGTCTGGCCCGGATGCCGAAGGGGATAGTCCAGACCGGCCTTCTCACGGATGGTGCCGACGGCGGCCAACGGGGCGAAAGTCGGGGGAAGATTGACTTGGCACAGGCGTGGATCGCCGTGCGCGCATCGTCCTCGGTACCCCATTCCAGCGCCTTCGCGACGGCCATCGAAGCGGCATCGCCCGTGCGCTGACTCAAGGACTGATTCAGCCGCCGGGTCGAGAGATCGACGATGCCACCCAGCGCGCGACCAGAAGGATCGATACCGTAGACAAACGAAAATTTCGCGAATCCGTTGGAAATTTCTATATAAAGATCAAGAAATGCTACGACATCATCTTAAATAAGATAATTATACATTCCTAATTTACCTCCCTTTTTCCCTTTATAATTTTCGTTGTTAGAATGTTCTTTACGAACGGACGATACGCTCCGCCACATAACCATAGAGGCGGACGATCGACGCTCCGCGTCATCGAGTCTGTCCGGTTTCTCCTGTTCTGCCGATCGACGATCCGTCGCGGAAGAGGCGAGGTGTTCGGGCGAACGGGTCGCCAAGGCCGGTTGCGGTCGGAGACCGAAGGGAGGCATTCTTGAGTGGCGATCATTTCAAGGGAGCAGGCTCCGTCGAGCAGGCGCGGTTCCATACGCTGGCGCGGATCTGGCCCGCGCTCTATGTCGCCCTGGTCGGCGACATGCTGGCCGTAGCCCTGGTCCACGCCCCATCCGCGCCATGGTGGGCCTGCTTCATCCTGCCGGGCGTTCTCGTTCCCAAGGCCCTGATCTGGGCCGTCAGGTGGTATCGCAAGCGCAACATCATCCCGTCGGACGAGGACTGCACCAAGGCCTTGCGATTTCTCGGGTGGGAGATCGGGGCCTGGATAGCGGTGATCGTCGGCTGGGAAGCCTATATCTCCCAATGGGGCAATACGGAAACACTGGTGGTGCTCATGCTCTGCATGGCCGGCCAGATGGTGTTCATCCTGTTCGGTCTGCTTCAGCTTCGGGGAGCCTCGTTGGTCTCCGGCGCCTTCTGCGCCCTCGGCCTCATGTATCTGGGCTCCACCATCGGCTCCCGGCAGGGGGCTCTGGCGATCGCGGCCGTCCTCACCTTCGGCTTCGCCGGTCTGGCGCTCGTCGCCCGTGCCTATTTCAGCGACTTCAGCAGCCTCGTGTCCTCGCGCCTGACGCTGGAAGCCAAGGCCGAGGAAATCCAGGCCCTCAGCGAAAAGAACTTCGCGCTCGCCAACACCGATGCGTTGACCGACATCGGCAACCGGCGCAGCTGTTTCCACGATCTGGAAAAGGCGCTGGAAACCTCCGCCAGGACTGGCCGGCCGCTGGCCTTCGGCATTCTTGATCTCGACGGGTTCAAGGCCGTCAACGACAGCAACGGGCATGTCGTGGGCGACCGGCTCCTTCATGCCATGGCGGCGCGCGTTCGCACGACGCTGGGCAGTCGCGGCCATGTGTATCGGCTCGGCGGCGACGAATTCGCCTTCATCATCGTGGGGGAGGACGCGCCGGAGCATCTCCTCCAGATCGGCGACGACCTCATCGCCAGCGTTCATTCCCCCATTCAGGTGGGCGAGTTGCGCCTCCTGCTCGGCGGCTCGATCGGCTTTGCCAGCTGCCCGCGCAATGCCGACAATGCCGAGGATCTCTACGACCGGGCCGACTACGCCCTGTTCCACGCCAAGCGCACGGGCCGCCTGAAGACCGTGGTGTTCGACGAGGAGCACGAGCGCAGCGTGCGCCAGACGGCACTGATCGAGCGCTCGCTGCGCTCGGCCGATCTGGCGGCGGAATTCTTCCTGACCTTCCAGCCGATCGTGGATTCCCACCAGGACCGGACGATGCTTCTCGAATGCCTGGCGCGCTGGCAGAGCCCGACGCTCGGTTTCGTCTCGCCCGGCCAGTTCATCGTGGTGGCCGAGCAGTCTGGCTTCATCTCGACGCTCACCCCGGTGCTTCTGGAAAAGGCGCTTCGGGCCGCCAAGCAATGGCCGGAAGAGGTCGGCATCTCCTTCAACCTGTCGGGCCACGACATCGTGGCGCCCGAAAAGGTCCTGAACCTCATCGCGATCCTGATGCGCAGCGGCATCTCGCCCCGCCGCGTCGAGTTCGAGGTGACGGAAACCGCCATCATGATGAATCTTGATCAGGCGCTCGCCAACCTCCACCTCCTCAAGAACACGGGCGCGCGCATCTCTCTGGATGATTTCGGCACCGGCTATTCCTCGCTCAGCCAGATCCAGAAGCTGCCGCTCGACAAGATCAAGGTGGATGGCAGTTTCGTGCGCGATCTCGAAAGCAACGAGGCCAGCCGCAAGATCGTCAGCTCCGTCAGCGCCCTGTCGCGCGATCTGGCGCTGGCCTGCGTGGTGGAAGGCGTCGAAACGCGCGAACAGCTCGACATCCTGCAAGGGATCGGCTGCTCGCTGATCCAGGGCTACTTCTATTCCAAGCCCATGCGCGAGGCCGATGTCGGAGCCTTCCTCGACCAGCAGGACGTAACCCGCGAACTGGCCCGCGCCGCCCGCACATAACCGACGACGATCGTTTCGGATCAGCCCGGCGCAGGTCCTCGCGGCCCGCGCCGGGCTTTGCGCATCGTCTGCGCGGGGACGGGCGCCAAAGGCATCCGAGCGCCTTTTTGCGAGTTCGCACACACTTGATTCAGCCTCGCTCGCGCCAGTCCGTCATGGCGGGCCGATCTCAAGCCTTTTTTAGCTTCCGCTACGTTAGCTGGGCCGGAATTCCAGTTGGAGGCTTTGGCCGATCATGAAGCCCTGTTGCAGGACGCTACGAACCCTCGCGCGCGCGCTGGCACCGCTCCTCGCCGTGCTCGGGCTTTGGGCGGCGTTGCCCGCCGCAGCCGCCGGCCTCGTGGACCAGACCGGGCGTGCCTTCGATGAGGCCGCGCTCGGTGGCGGCTGGCATCTCGTTTATTTCGGCTACACCAACTGCCCGGACATCTGCCCGACATCGCTGTTCGAGATGACGGCCGCGCTCGATCTTCTGCCGGAGGCGAGCCGCGCCGAGATCACGCCTGTCTTCATCACGCTCGATCCGGCGCGCGACACGGCCGAAGGCATGGCGCGCTATGTTCAGCCGCTGGGCCACGGCTTCGTGACCGTCAGCGGCGACGAGACCTCGGTGGATCGCTTCGCCTTCCGGCACCGGATCGTGGCCGTGCGCAACGTGCATCAGGGCGCGAACTATTCGGTGGATCATACGAGTTCGGTGCTTCTCCTCGGCCCGGATGGCCGGGAGGTCGAGCGCTTCCCCTATGAGATGGACTTTCACGAGGTCGCGCGCCGCATGGCCGCGCATATGGCCGCCGCGCCCGCTCGCGCTCCCGGCGGCTGAGCCCGACCGCCCTCTCGACGCTCTTTCCCGTTTTCACCCGATGAATGGTGGCTTCCATGGCACGCTCTTTCCTCCCTGCCGCTCCCAACATCCGCTGGCGCCGCGAGGCCCTGCTTGCGACGGCGGCCGTCGCGCTGGCGCTGGGTTGCCCCTCTCCGGTTCTGGCGGGCGCGCCCAATATGGAGGGGCGCTGGAGCGACGTGTCCGCCTGGCCGCGCATTCCCATCCATTCCGCGCTGACGCCGGACGGCAAGGTCGTGACCTTCGGCGCGACCCCGCAGAACAACCAAGGCGGGCTCGACATCGACATCTGGGACCCGAAGCTGGGCCTGGGGGACGATGCGCATGTGACCCTGCCCAACAGCATCAATGTCGATAGTTTCTGCACCGGTCAGGTCATAGAGGCCTGGAGCGGCGAGCTGCTCATGGTGGGCGGATCGAACAATGCGGACGACGACAACACCTTCAAGACATCGAGCTTTTCCTACAAGACCCGCGCGCTGACCGCCCTGCAGCGGGTCGCCTATCCCCGCTGGTACGCCACCACCACGACGCTGCCGGACGGGCGCATCATCGTGAACGGGGGCGTGAAGCCCTATTCGAACTCGGCCGACGCCAGCACGACGGCCGAGCTGTTCACGCCCGGCCAGGGCTGGCGCGCGCTCACCGGAACCACGCAGGCCCGGCAGGGGGCGGACGACCACGAGCGCCGCTACTGGTATCCGCGTGTCTTCCCGACCGCGAACAACAAGATTTTCGTGCTGGCCGGCAAGATCATGTACCGGATCGGCTATGACGGAAACGGCTCGTTCGGCGATGTGCAACCCTTCGACGGGCCGAACTGGGGCGGCACCGCCTCGACCGTGCTGTTCGCGCCCAACAAGATTCTCCAGTTCGGCGGCGGCATCACCTTCAACGAGGACCAGTCGGCCCCCGCCGGCTCGCGCAATGCCAGCATCATCGACTTCTCGACCTTCCCCTACAAGGTCTCGGACACCGGCCAGATGGCCTATGGCCGCCATTGGGTGACGGGCACCGTCCTGCCGACGGGCGAGGTCCTGGCCACCGGCGGGGCGGAGGGCAACAACACGCTCCAGAACGTGGCCTATGCCGCCGAAATCTGGAATCCGCAGAGCGGCCAATGGCGCACGGGAGCCTCGATGAAGGTTCCGCGCCTGTATCATTCCACAGCGCTTCTCCTGCCGGACGGGCGCGTTCTCGTGGGCGGCGGCGGTGCGCCGGGCCCGGTCACCGGCAACAATGTGGAGGTCTATTCGCCGCCCTATCTCTTCGGCGCGGACGGCAATCTGGCTGTGCGCCCGGTGATCTCGAGCGAGCCCGGTACGGTGCGGCTCGGCCAGACGATCCAGGTTTCGGCCACAGGCAACCGGCCCATCGCGCGTTTCACCATGGTCAAGACCGGCGCGGTCACGCATAGTTTCAACACCGACCAGCGCTTTCTGGAGGTGCCCTTCACGAAGTCGGGCGACGGCTATGCGCTGACGCTGACCGGCAATGCGCTGGAGGCGACGCCCGGTTACTACATGCTGTTCGCTCTGGACGATCAAGGCGTCCCTTCGATCGGCAAGATGATGCGCCTGCCCTCGCCCACGGCCGACAATGGCGACACGCCACCGCCGGCCCAGAACGGCGAGACCGGCGGCCTCGGCCCCGTCGTCGCAGACACGGGCGGCAACGCGGGCAATGCCGGCGGCACCAATGCCGGCGGCGCGGCCATGCCCGCTGACGGAAACGCGACACCGCTGATCGCGTCCCATTCCAATCTCTGCCTTTCCGTTCAGGGCGGGGGCGATACGGAAGGTGCACAGGTTCTGCAGGAAACCTGCAATGGCAGCGCGATCCAGAAATGGACGTGGAAGCAGGCCGATGGCGGCTACACCCTGGTCAACAGTCAAACCAACAAGTGCCTCGACGTCTATAATTTCAAGACCGACGACGGCGCCGCGCTGGTTCAATGGGGTTGCTGGGGCGGGGACAACCAAATCTGGAAGCCGACCCAGACCGCCCAGGGCCTGACGCTCATGTCCAAGCAGACCGGCAAATGCGTGGATGTTGCAGGCGTCTCCATGCAGTCCGGCGCGCAGGTCTTCCAATGGACCTGCAATGGACAAGCCAACCAAGCCTGGACGACAGGCACGGCGGCCGGCAACGGCAATACCGCCAACGGCAATACCGGCGGCGGCGCGACCTCGGGCGATGTCACGGCCAACGCGCCGACCCAGTGGACCCAGATCGGCACGCAGGGCGCCAAGATCGCCTCGGCCGCCGACGGCACGACGCTGACGGTCAACTCGGGCGACGGCACCGTCTGGCGCTACCAGAGCGACAACAATTGGGTGGCGCTGAACGGACAGGCCATGAAGGAGGTCGCGGCGGGCGGCGCCAACCGGATCTACGGCATCGGCACCGACAGCGCGATCTATCGCTGGACCGGCACGGCCTGGACCCGCGTTGGCGGCTGGGGCCGCACGATCTCGGCCGCGTCGGACGGCACGGTCGTCATCACCAACGACAAGAACGAGATCTGGCGCAAGAACGCCGACGATTTCAACGACGGCTGGACGCGCGTCAACGGCACCAGCGCCAAGGTCGTCGCCATCGCCGCCAACCGCTTCTGGTCGATGGGCGCGGACGGCAAGGTCTACCGGTATGACGGCACCGGCAACTGGAACCAGGTGGGCGTCACGATATCCGACATCGCCGCCTCGGGCGATGGCTCCATCAGCGTCGTCAACACGACAACACGAGAGATCTGGCGCAAGACAACGGACGACAACAACGGGAACTGGACCAAGGCGATGGGCAAGGGCCTCCAACTCGCGGCCCCCAGCGCCCGCTGGCTCGTGGTGGTCGGCACCGACCGCAGTCTCTACCGCTTCGCCCCGAACGGCTGAGCGAGCCATCCTCGACACAGCGCCGGCCCGACCGAAACGGTCGCGGCCGGCGTATCGATTCATGGGTGTATCCAGGGTCTGCAGCACGCCCCATGGCAGGCTTCGACGCCGACACCGCCCTTTCCAGGCAAGTCCTCAGGACCCGGGGACGGACCTGTTCGGGTCGACCGACCTGGGCTTGTTCCCGTCGAGCATTATTGCCGGCAGACACAATCCCTCGCCCGCCCTCCGCCCGATGGGTCCGTCCCCGGTTCTCAAACCGCGCAAAGGATGAAAGAGGGAAAGCGGCCTTCGCATCCCATCGGATTGTTCGAACCTCCCGTGGCCATGGGCGTTCAAGGCGCGGCCTTGGGGAAGATGCGCGTCGACGGCGCGACGCATGAGGCCACCATCGGACTGCACGGATGCGATCTCCGATGCGGCCCCTCCCCGCTCGATCCGATGGGGCGCCATGCAATCTCGCTCGAAACCCGGTTCGACCCCGACCACCTCGCCGTCAAGACGCACAGGCTCGCCGCGCTCAGGTCCGGCGACGAGAAGCGGCTGGCGCATTGGCTGCGGTTCGTCGATCCGTTTGGTGATCCATCCCGGCGGAGCTTCCCCGGCTTCGACAGCGTTTGCCGTCTCGCCTCGGTGTCACGCTCCGCCTAGCGGGTGGCTGCGGCTTGAAGACTGTTCTGCCGGAAGGCGGCGAGGAGATCGTCCATGGGCCGGCCCTGGTGCATGCGATCGAGCGGCAGATGCGCGCCATCGAACCAGCCGGCATCGGCCTCCGGGTGCGGACCGCTCAGAACCACGATCCCCCGGCCGAACCCGTAGCGCGCGGCAGCGATGTCGCCGTTCTCGTAGGTCGCGATGGTGCGGAACTCGGGGTCGTCGTCGGAGCGAAGGAGATAAGCGCCGTCCTGAAAGAACATCGTATTGGCGCGGCCTGCCCAGGTGAGGTCGATCGCGGCATCCTCGATCGTCTGGATCGGGAAACCCGGCCGGCCGACTTCGCTGTCCATTTCATGCGGCACGAGGCCGAGATGCGAACCGCCCGCGAGATAGGCGCCCATACAAAGGCCGAGATAACCGCCGCCCCCTGCCACGAAATCGCGGATCGCGTTCACGCGCTCGTCGCCGAAGCTGTGAAAGGACGCGTCCATGTCCTGCCCGCCGCCCGGCTGCACATAGAGATCGTAGCGCGCCAGCGTCTCGGCCGAGATGTCGATGGCCTCGTCGGGGCCGACGAGATCGACACGGTAGCGCGCGTCGCTGCCCTCGATGGCGCGCTGGGCCGCTTCGGAGCAGCCCTCGCAGCCGGCCGGCCCGCGATAGACGGCAACATGCACAAACCCGTCGGAGCCCGTCGAGGTCGGCCCGAGCGCCGAAAGGGTCGCCAGACCCAGTGAAGCCGCCATGATCAGACTCCCCAATGTCAAACTCTCGTCCTCCGGCGCGAAGCGAACCATCCGGTTCCCTCCCCGCAAGCACCATTGCCCACCGCGCGTTCCCGGCCGCGTCGGTTTGGCTCAGGCCTCACGCCAGAAAGCCGCCACGGTTCGGCCCCGTTCGCACCGATTAGCAGCCCATTGCGTCGAGATGGTGGGCGGGGGCGGCCGGATGGGCGATGCTTGACCCAAGCCGGCTGCGCAGCCACAGACGGGCGTTCCCTCTCGCGAACCCATGGAGCGTCCGATGAGCGAGACCCTCGACCCCGCCTATCCCGTGCAGATGCAGCTCAAGGCCTATAACGCGCGCGATATCGACGCCTTCATGATGTGGTGGGTCCGAGGACTGCCGCTACTATGCCTTTCCCGACACGTTGCTGGCGGACGGGGCGCAGGCGATCCGCCGACGCCACGTGGAGCGCTTCCGTGAGCCGGATTTGCAGGGACGCCTACTGCACCGCCTGACGGTCGGCAACCTCGTGATCGATCACGAAACGGTTCGGCGCAGCTTTCCCGAAGGCGTCGGCGAGGTGGACGTCGTCTGCCTCTACGAGATCGAGAACGGCAAGATCGTGAAAGCCTGGTTCAAGATGGGCGAGAAGCGGCTGTCGGCTGGTTGAAGCTGCTCCTCCAACCGAGATCGCCGGAGGCGGCCCCGAAGCGCTCAGTCCTCCCTGCGGTCGGTCCCAGTTCTGTCCCGCTCATATTGATGCTTGACCGGAAACGCCGGAAGCCAGGCTTCGCGGCGTACGGTCCAGAGTTCGTAGGTCGGACGAAGCTGATCCGGGGCATCGAGGCTTCCCAGATCAATATTGATCTCGTCCCCGCTGCGCGAAAAGACCGACGATCCGCAACGGGGGCAGAAGCATCGGCCCTGATAGTCCTTCGCCTCGCCTGTGACCGTGACGGCTGCCTAATCGAAGACGGCCGAGGCGTGGAACAGCGCGCCATGGAACTTGCGGCAGTCGAGGCAATGGCACAGGCCGACGCGATGGGGTCGCCCCGTCGCCACGAAGCGGAGATCGCCGCACAAACACCCGCCCGCATATCGGTCCATCGTCAGTTCTCCCGTCCGTTTAAGACGCGCCGGCCACCGGACCTTCGGACTCTTGCATCAGCTCGATCCGGTTTCCGAACGGGTCATGGACATAACATCGGTGGTAGCCATCGAGCGGTTGGTCTTCGAGGCAGGGATAGCCGCCGGCTTCCAATCGAGCGATCAGCGGGGCCAGATCATCCACGATGAAAGCGGGATGAGCCTTGCCCGCCGGCCGAAAGGGCGTCTCGACGCCCAGGTGGATTTTGAGATGGCCGCTCTCGAACCAGCATCCGCCCCTTGCCGCAAGATGACGCGGCTTGGGGACTTCGGGAATGCCGAGGATGCCCGCGTAGAACGCGACCGCTCTTTCTTCTTCGCCGACGGGCATGGCCAGTTGAACATGATCGAGACTGAGAACCGCCAATCGAACCTCCCGCCCGCGCCTTGAGGGCTCGTCGGATGGTCGCGCCGAAAGCCCCTTCGCGCAAGCGCGCTCCTCCGCACGCTCAGAACCAACCCGTTCCTATCAGCATGAAGGATTTGTAATGTTATAACGATCGCGCTATGGACCGCCCTCAGGAAACGAGTGCGGTGCGGTGGGCCATGCTGGAGATCGAAAGCTTGCGCGTTGCCATGAGCGGGCGCGTTCTTCTGGATGGGATCGGCTTTTCGCTTCGCGCGGGCGAGCGGGTATGCCTGCTCGGCGCGTCGGGCTCCGGCAAATCGCTGACGGCCGCCGCCATCACCGGCATTCTGCCGGCCGGCTTCCACAGCGAGGGCTCGGTGCGCGTGGCCGGGCACGAGGTTCTGCGCCAGCGCGCGCCGCAAAGACCCAAAGATGCACGCGTCGCCCTGGTCTCGCAGGACACGCAATCGGCGCTCAATCCGCTGGTGTCGATCGGCGCGCAGCTGGTGGAGCCGCTGCGCCGGCACGGCGGGCTCGGGCGCGAGGCGGCCAGGGACGCGGCGCTGGCGCTGTTGCGCTCGGTCGATCTGCCGGCCACACCCGCCTTTCTCGAAACCAGCCCCGCGGATCTGTCGGGCGGCCAGCGCCAGCGCGTGTGCATCGCCTTGGCGCTCGCCTGCCGCACGGGCCTGATCGTCGCCGACGAACCCACCACCGCGCTGGATCTCGTCACGCAAGCAAAGGTTCTGCGCCTGCTCGGCGAGCGCACGGGCGACCAGGGGCCGGCGCTACTGCTCGTAACGCACGATCTGTCGGCCGCGCGCATGGCCTGCGAGCGCGTTCTGGTTCTGGCCGAAGGGCGCATCGTAGAGGACCGGCCGATGGACGACCTCTTCGCGGCCCCGCGCCACACCTTCACGCGCGAGCTGGTCGCCTGCGCGCTGGCCGAGGCCCGCCCCTTCTCCCCGGCTGAACTCGAGGCGGCGTAACGCCCGATGGCACAGCCTCCGCTCAACCCGGACGGATCGCTCCTCAGCGCGCGCGCCCTGGCGCTGAGCTATGGCGCGCCGGTCGGTTTGTGGCGTCGGGCCGAACGGCAGCGCGTCCTCTCCGACGTGAATCTTTCCATCGCGCCGGGCGAGCGCGTGGCGCTGGTCGGGCGCTCCGGTTCGGGCAAGACGAGCCTGCTCCGCGCGCTCCTGGCGATCGAGGCGCTGGATGAGGGCGAGATCGAATGCCAGTCGCGCCGGGTTTACCCCGGCAGCGCGGCCGCGCTGCGCTGGTACAGGCGCGCGGTGCAATATATCCCGCAGGACCCCGCCGCCTCGCTCGACCCGCGCATGAGCGTTCTTCGGCAGGTCTGCGAGCCGCTCCTGCGCCTGTGCGACGAGCGCGCTCCGGCCGCGCGCGCATGTGAGGCTCTTGCGCTTGTGGGGCTCGGGCTGGAGTTTCACGATCGACGACGCGGCGAATTGTCGGGCGGGCAGGCGCAGCGTGTGACGATCGCGCGCGCCATCGCGCCCCGGCCGCAGCTCGTGATCGCCGACGAGCCGATGAGCGGGCTCGACCTGCCGATCCGCCGACAGGTGGGCGAAGTGCTGCGCCATCTCTCCGAAGCGGAGGGAACCGCGCTGCTTCTCGTCTCGCACGATCTCGCCGCCGTGGCGCTTCTCTGCTCGCGCATCCTGGTGATGAGCGAGGGGCGCATCGTGGAGGACCGGCCGACGCGCGAGCTGATCGCCGCGCCCCGCCACCCCGCGACGCGAGCCCTGGTGGAGGCGGCGCGGGCGACGCAGCCCGGCCTTTCCCCCGCGCCCTGGTGCTGCGAGCGGCTGTGACGCCGCCGGACAGCGCCTCGCTCTTTTCGAACCCTGATCCCCTCTTCCCTCCCCGGCCGCGCGCCGCTTGACCGTCAAGGACGCCCTCCATGTCTCGCATCCGTCTCTCGCCCCGCCCCATTCTCGCCGGCCTTCTCGCCCTCGCCGCTGTTTTGCCGTCCGGCGCGATGGCGCAGGAGGGAGCGACAGCGGGACAGCGCCTTCGCCTCGCCATGCTCCAGCCGCCGCGCTCGGGGCTGAACCCTCTGACCGACGACGCCTTCAAGCTGTCGCGCTGGAGCGCGGCCGAGACGCTGGTGCGGCTCGATACCGACGGCACCCCGCAGCCCCTGCTTTCCACAGGCTGGACACGCGTCGACGAGAGGACCTGGCGCTTCGACATTCGCGACAACGTGCTGTTTCATGACGGCACGCCGCTCACCGCCGAGCGTGTCGCCGCCTCGCTGACGGCGGCCACCAAGGCCGTGCCCAAGCCGCGCATTCTCGATGGCGTGCAGCTGGAGATCGAGACGGATGGCGAGCGCGCGGTCCTCGTGCGCAGCGCCGTCAGCGATCCGCTCCTGCCCAACCGCCTGTCGAGCCCGCAGCTCGCCATCTTCGCCGCGCGGGCCTATGGCGCGGACGGGCGCGTCAACCCGATGGAAGCCGGCACCGGGCCTTTCGTCCTGAAGGAGATCAACGGCACGACCAGCGCCCGGCTCGACCGGTTCGACGCCTATTGGGGCGAGCGCGCCCGGCTTGCCGGCATCGACGCCGATTATGTGCCCGACGGCACGGCCCGCGCGGCGGCGCTGCGCACCGGGACGGCCGACGTGGTGGAGGCGATCCCGGTGTCGCAGGCCGCGCTTCTCGACCCCGAGCTGATCCACGAAGTGCCGATGCCGCGCACCAACACGCTTTATCTCAACACCCGGCGCGGCCCCTTTGCCGACGCGCGCCTGCGCCGCATCGCAGCCGCCGCGATCGACCGCGCCGCGCTGGTGCGCACCGTCTATGAGGGCCGGGCGGACGTGGCCAAGGGCCTTCTCGGCCCGGCCCTGCCCTGGGCCGCCGCGCTGCGCGGCGAGCCCGCCGCGCTCGCGCCCGAGGACAAGGCCGATGGGGCCGAGATCGTGCTCGGCACCTTCACCGACCGGGCCGAACTGCCGGAGGTAGCCGTGCTTCTGGAGCAGCAGCTGACCGCCGCCGGCTTCCGCGTGCGCCAGGATGTGCGCCAATACGCCCATATCGAAGCCGATGCGTTGGCCGGGCGTTTCGACGCCTTCATCCTGTCGCGCGCCACCGTTCTCGATTCCGGCGATCCGGTCAGCTACATGGTGTCGGATTTCTCCTGCAAGGGCTCCTTCAATATCGCGCAGCTCTGCGACGAGGGCGTGGACGAAGCGCTCCGCCGCGCCGCAGCCGCGCCCGCCGGGGACGAGCGCCAGCGTGCCGTAATCGCGGCCGAAGCGGCGATCCTGGCCACGGGCGCGGCGGTTCCCATGCTGCACGAGCGGGTGATGCAGGGCGAGGCTGATGGCGTCAACGCCGCCGCGCGCGACCCGCGCGAGCGCGAGCTGGTGCGCACCGCCACGACCCTGGCGAGCGCGGGTCAGTGACACCGGACGCCTCGCCCAACCTCGCCGGGAAGCGCTCGCGCATCCCGGCGAAGAGCAGCGCAAGGGGCGGGAGCGCCGCCGCGCGCCTTGCGCCCTTGCTGCCGGCGCTGTCGCGGCTGGTCACGCTGCTGGCGGTTCTGGTTCTGGCGGGCCTTCTGCCCTGGCTTTCGGGCCGCGATCCCGCGCTCAGCATTCTGCGCGCGCGCTCCGGCGAGCAGGAGGCGACCACTGAAGCACTGAACGCCATCCGCGCGCAGCTGGGGCTTGGGGACGGGCCATGGACCTCGCTTTTCGTCTGGGCCGACGGTCTCCTGAAGGGGGATGCAGGTGTTTCGTGGGTATCGGGCGCGCCGGTCCTGCCAGGCATGGTGCAGGCGACGGGCGTGTCGCTGACACTCATGGCCGCCGCGCTTCTCGTGGTTCTGCCGGTGATCGGCCTGATCTGCGCGCCGGTCCTGCGCGCGGGGTTGCGGGGAGAGGCGCGTCGCGGCTCGGGCGCCGTGCCCGCCGCGCTGACGGCGCTGCCGGAATTCGTGCTCGCCACCGTGCTCCTCGTGGTGTTTTCGGTGTGGCTACGCGTCTTTCCGCCCTATGGCTGGACGAGCTGGACCCACGCGGTTCTGCCCGCGCTCGCCCTCGGCCTGCCCGCCGGCGGCCTGCTCGGCCGCCTGTTTGCCGATGGGCTCGCCACGACGTTCAGCGAGCGCTGGGTCACGACCTGGAGCGTCGCGGGCTTCTCGAACGCGCGCATCGCGGGGGCGGTGATCGCGCGCACGCTGCCTGGCCTTCTGCCGCAGGTCGGCATGGTGCTGATCGCACTGACAGGCGGCGCGGTCGCCGTCGAAAAGGTCTTCTCCATTCCGGGCCTCGGGCGCGCGACGCTCGGCGCGGCCTCGGCGCAGGATCTGCCGACGCTGCGTATGGGCCTCCTGATCCTTCTCACCCTCGCGATCATGATCGGCAGTCTGGCGACGCTCGCCGGCGCATGGCTTCTGCGGCCTGCGATCCGCAGCGGCTCGCTTCCGGTGGCGCAGGAGCCGGAGACCCCGCGCGGCGGGTTCGTCGTGCCGGGGCTCGCCCTGTCGCTTCTGGTGGTGCTGGTGCTGGCCGGGCTCGGGCGCGATCCCTTCACCTCGGCCTATCTGCGCTTGGAAGCGCCCAGTCTCGCCCTGCCGCTCGGCGCGGACGGGACGGGCCGCGATCTTCTGGCGCGCGTCTCGCACGGCGCGGCGACGACGATCGGCCTTGCCTTTGTCACCACGCTTCTGGCCTTCCTGATCGCGCTGGTGGCGGGCAGCTTCCCGCGCCTCATGGCCGGGCCGATCGAGATCACCAAGGCGACGCCGCCGGTCATTTCCGGCCTTTTCGTTGCCGCGATCCTGGGTGCAAGCTCCAGCGGGGCGATGCTGGCCGTGCTCGCGGTCGCCTGGGCGCCGCTCGCAGCCCATGTCGCCGCCCTGTCGCGGCAGTCGCGCGCCCAGCCGCACGTGCGCATGGCCCCGCTGCTCGGCGTCGGCCCGCTGCGCCTCACGCTGCGCTATGTCCTGCCGGCGGTGGTCGGCCCGGCGCTGCGCCATGCCATGCTGCGCCTGCCCGGCATCGCGCTGGCGCTCGCCGCGCTCGGGTTTCTGGGCCTGGGCGCCCGCCCCCCCGCGCCCGAATGGGGCCTCGTTCTGGCCGAAGGGATGCCCTATCTCGAACGCGCGCCCTTCGCGGTTCTGGTGCCGGCGAGCGCGCTGGTGCTGCTCGCCGTCTTCGCCGTGTCCGCCGCCAATCTCAGCTGGCGGCGGCGCGTCAGACGCCGCTGACAGAACCCGATCAGGCGGCCTTGCGCAGCGGGGCCGGCTGGAACTCCACGCCATCCGAGGCGACGGCGGAGGCCGGCTCGGGATCCTCGGCCCCGCGCGGCGCCTCGGAAAGCTTGAAGAAGCCGACCCGCTCGTTCAGCACCCGACCCTCGTCCGACAATTGCTCGGCCGTCGCCGCCATCTCGCCGGCCGCGCCGGCATTGGCCTGTGTCACCTGATCGAGTTGCACGATAGCCTGGCTGATCTGCGTGATGCCGACCGACTGTTCCTGACAGGCGGCGGCGATCTCGGCCACCAGATCGGAGGTGCGCTTGATGTCGGGCACGAGCCGATCCAGCATCCGGCCCGCCTCGTCGGCGACGTTCAGCGTCTCGTCCGACAAGCCGGCGATCTCCTCGGCGGCCACGCGCGAGCGCTCGGCGAGCTTGCGCACTTCGGAGGCCACGACCGCGAAACCCTTGCCGGCCGAGCCGGCGCGCGCGGCCTCGATCGCGGCGTTCAGCGCCAGAAGGTCGGTCTGGCGGGCGATGTCCTGCACCACGCGAATCTTGTCCGCGATGGTGCGCATGGTCTCGACGGAGCGGGATACGGCTTCGGCGGTGCGCTCCGTGCTGGCGCTGGCCGCGCGGGCGATGGCATTGGTTTCGGCGGCGTTTCCGGCGTTCTGGCGGATATTGGCGCTCATTTCCTCCACCGCGGCGGAGGCCTGCTCTGAGGCGGCAGCCTGTTCGGTCGCGCCCGAAGACAGACGCTCGGCGGCCTCGGAGGTCAACGCCGCATTGGACGAGACCTGCCGGGCGGAGTTCAGAACGCCGCCGACAATGGAGGTCAGACGCTCGCCCGTCTGATTCATGCTTCGAAGCAGCACGCCCACTTCGTCGCGCGAGCGCACCTCGGCGCGCTGCGTCACGTCGCCCGCCCCGATGGCTTCGGCCAGTTCCACCGAACGCGCGATCGGACGGCGCACGACGCGATCGACGATGACAGCCAGAAGCGCCAGCGTCGCCACCAGAATAGCGCCGCCGCCGAGCAGCATCATCTTGGCCTGTTCGCGCGCGGGGCCCGAAATCACCGTCGCGGGCACATCCACCACCGCGATCCAGCGAGCATCGAGACCCGGCAGATCGAAGGGCAGGAAGATGCGCTCGGCGGGCTCGCTCAGCGTCGTGAAGGTGCCGGACGCCTGCTGTGGTTGTCCCGTCGCAAGGGCGTCTTCCAAGGCCTTTCTGCCGACCGCGCTGGTATAGGGTTGGTTCAGGTGGGCCGCATCGGGGTGGGCGATCCACTTGCCCTCGCCCGACAGGAGCGTGACCCGGCCGCCGAAGGGCCGCAGGCTTGCCAGAGACTCCAAAATCCTGCCGAGGCCGATGTCGATGCCCGACACGCCCAGGAACGTTCCGTTCGACACGACCGGGAAGGTGACGCTGACCATGGACTGATGCACAGCCGTCGACGTATCGAGATAGGGCGGGGTCATCGCGCCCTTGCGGCTCTTGGCCGTGAGGGTCCAGAACGCCTCTTGGTACGAATTCTCGAAGGATCCGAAGGCAATCGTGCCGTCCGGCGCGCGCGTCCAGGTCGGATTGAAGTGGCCTTGAGAGTCGCCGGCGAGCTCCGGCACATTGGCGAGATTCTGCCCATCGAAGGGCCGGCTGGCGTCTTCCCCGAACCAACTTCCAACCGTGAGCGGATTGTCCATAAGATTGGGCTTGAGGCTTTGAATCACCCCCTTGCGATCCCGGTCGCCCAACGCATGCCTCTCTCCGATCGCCCCGGCCATGGACCGGGCCGCGCCGGCCAGTTCCATGATGGGTGCCGTCACCAACCCGGCCACGGCCCGCGCCTCCGAACGAATGGAGGCGGCTACCATCGCCTGGGTCTGCTCTTTCGAAATCAGGGCGAGGTAGGTCATCGTCGCGCCGACGGTCAGCGCAATGCTGATGCCGGCTGCGATCAGGAGCTTCGCGGTCACGGACCATCGCATGGGGGAACTCCTTCCAGCGATCTGGGAAATCGGATGAAAGGAGCATCGCAGTCGGACGTTAAACTCGTCTAAGTTGACGCAGTTCGATGACGAACATTGTTAACAATTGCCTACCTTAGCCCGACGGGCCGTTGCGGCGGCTGGTCGCAGGGTGCGATCTGCGCGCGGCAACCGGGAAGCCTGCGAACCGGGCACAGGCGCCATGAGGCGCCAAGCCCGTTCTGGGAGCGGAGCCGATGCAAGCGCAAGCAGCAACGACGCCGATAGGCGGAACGAGTCGGCGGGCCGACCGTGCGCCGTTCCTTGCCGGCTTCTAATCCCCCGCCGTCAGAAAATTCCGGCCGCCGGGCGCGGCGAGGCTGGCGGGGGCGTCTTCCTCGTCCTTCAGGAGAACGCCCGAAAGATTGCGGCGGAAGGCCTCCAGCATGAGATAGACGAGCTTCTGTGCCGCGCGCGGCGGCTGAATGCCTTCGCTGCGCACGTTCGAGATGCAGTTGCGGGATTCGTCGGTGAGGCCCGGCCTGGGGTCGAGCGTCAGATAAAGGCCCATACTGTCGGGCGAGGACAGGCCCGGCCGCTCGCCGATCAGCACCACCACCATGCGCGCGCCAAGGAAATGGCCGATCTCGTCGCCCACCGCCACGCGCGCCTGACGCACGATCGAAATGGGTGCGACGGTCAGGCCATGGCGGGCGAGCAGGGGCAGAAGCTCGGCCAGAAGGCTGACGGCGTTCTCCTCGATCGCATGGGCCGACAGCCCATCGCCCACCACCAGCGCGACATCCACCGGCTCGGCCCCTCTCGCATGGGCAAGCAGCATCTCGCGCGAGGCGTCGTCGAGGCTGCGCCCGGCATCGGGGCGCTGAAGATAGGTCACGCGGTCGCCCGCGCGGCTGGCGAGCGGCAGCGTCTCCTGGCCGAGGCCAGCGATGGCGCGCGCCAAGGCCTCCGCGTCCAGTTCGCGCTGCACGGCGTTGCGCGCCTTGGCATGGGCGAACTGGAATTCGAGATGCGGCGCGGTCGGCAGGCTCGTGCCCGCGCGACCGAGCGCGATGCGCGCCGCCGTGTGACGGCGCAGCTCGGCCCAGGGGTTGGGAACGACGGGGGTGGCGGGCTGATCGTCGGACGACATGGGAAACCTCACCCCTTCGCGACGCTCAGCGCCCGCGCAAAGGCGGGCGGCAGATCGGCGCCGAGCCGGAAGGGCGCGCCGCGCTCCACGATGCCGGCCTCTTCCAGCCAGGCCTGAAACTCCGGCGCGGCCTCGAGGCCCAGCGCTTTTCGCGCATAGAGCGCATCGTGGAACGAGGTCGTCTGATAGTTCAGCATGATGTCGTCCGAGCCCGGAATGCCCATGATGAAGCTGATGCCGGCAACGCCCAAGAGTGTGAGCAGCGTGTCCATGTCGTTCTGGTCGGCTTGGGCATGGTTGGTGTAGCAGATGTCGCAGCCCATCGGCAGGCCGAGCAGCTTGCCGCAGAAATGATCTTCCAGCCCCGCGCGGATGATCTGGCGGCCGTCATAGAGATATTCCGGCCCGATGAAGCCGACCACGGTGTTGACCAGAAGCGGGCGAAAGACGCGCGCCACGCCATAGGCCCGCGCTTCCAGCGTCTGCTGGTCCACGCCGTGATGCGCGCCGGCCGACAGGCATGAGCCCTGCCCGGTTTCGAAATACATGGCGTTGTCGCCGATCGCGCCGCGCCTCAGGCTGGCGGCGGCCGCATAGCCCTCGCGCAGGGTCGAGAGCCCGATGCCGAAGGAGCGGTTGGCGGCTTCCGTACCGGCGATGGACTGGAACACGAGATCGACCGGCGCGCCCCGGTCGATCAGCTCGATCGAGGTCGTGACGTGGGTCAGCACGCAGCTTTGCGTCGGAATGCGATAGCGCTGGATGATCTCGTCCAGCATCTGCACCAGGGTGGTGACCGCCGACACGCTGTCGGTCGCCGGGTTGATACCGATGGTCGCATCGCCCGAGCCGTACATCAGCCCGTCGAGAATGGAGGCGGCGATGCCGGCGGCATCGTCGGTCGGGTGGTTGGGCTGGAGGCGCGTCGAAAGTCGGCCGGGCAGGCCAATCGTGTTGCGGAATTTCGTGACCACCCGGCACTTGCGGGCGATCAGGATCAGGTCCTGATTGCGGCAGATCTTCGAGACGGCGGCCACCATTTCGGGCGTCAGGCCGGGGGCGAGCTTCGTCAGCGCGGCCTCGTCCGCCGCGTCCGACAGGAGCCAGTTTCGGAACTCGCCGACCGTCATGTGCGAGACGGGCGCGAAGGCGGCGAGATCGTGCGTGTCGATGATCAGCCGGGTGATCTCGTCGCTTTCATAGGGAACGACGACCTCCTGAAGAAAGGTCTTCAGGGGAACATCGGCCAGCGTGAGTTGGGCCGCCGCGCGCTCTTCCATGTCGACAGCCGCAACGCCGGCCAGCGTATCGCCCGAGCGCTCCGGCGTCGCCTTGGCGAGCAGGGTCTTGAGGTCCGCGAAGACATGGCGTCGGCCGCCGCGATCGAAATGATAGGCCATCGGACGCTCCTTTCGAACAGAATCTCGCCGCGCCGGTTTTATTGCGACGCGGGAGCTAGTTTACGATTCCGGGCGGCGAGCGCCAGTCCGCCCGAGCCGGGAATGCCAAGCTTTTCTCAGGGCTTCGAAACCGGCAGCGCCTGTCCGCGCACGGTGTGGCGGGG
>NZ_BBWM01000016.1:0-3074 GCF_001463805.1 Aureimonas sp. D3
CCGCGCACGGTGTGGCGGGGTTGGAGCAGGAGGGCGACGAGCGCGGTCCAGCCGGTCTGGTGCGACGCGCCGAGCCCCTGGCCCGTCTCGCCGTGGAAGAACTCGTTGAAGCTGATCCGGTCGTCGTCCGCCTCGTCTCGTGCGCGCTCGCCCGCCATGGCGGGCCGGGTGCCGGAGGCGTCCTTCAGGAACAGGGCGCAGAGGCGGCGGGAGATGTCGTCAGCGACATCCCGCAAGCCGGTCATCCGGCCCGAGCCGGTGGGGCATTCCACCGCGAAATCCTCGCCGTAGAAGCGCTCGAACTCCAGCAGCGCTTCCACCAGCATGAAGTTCAGCGGCATCCAGACCGGGCCGCGCCAGTTGGAATTGCCGCCGAAAATGCCGGCGTCCGACGTGCCCGGCTCGTAGCGCACCTCGTAGCGCTGGCCGGCCCAGTCGAACTCGAACGGGTCGGCATCATGGGCCTTGGAGAGCGAGCGCAGCCCATGCGGCGACAGGAACTCGCCCTCATTCAACATGCGCTTCAGAAGCGCCGTCATGCGCTGGCGGCGCAGGAGCGAGAGGAGCAGGCGAGCGTCCTGGCCGGTCTCGCCATAGCGCGAGACCTGCCCCGTCAGATCGGGTCGATGGTGCAGCATCCAGCGCAGGCGTTCGGCGAAGGCCGGGAAGAGTTCGGCGGTCCCGGCGTCCAGAACCTCCACCGCGCAAAGCGGAATGAGCCCGACCAGCGAGCGCACGCGCAGCACGGTCTCGCCGCCGTCGGGCAGAACCAGCGCGTCGTAGAAGAAGCCGTCCTCCTCGTCCCAGAGACCGCGACCGCCCTTCTCGGCCTCGCTGCCGCCGACATGCGTCATGGCCGAGGCGATGGCGAGGAAATGCTCGAAGAACTTGCTGGCGACATCCTCGTAGACCTTGTTTTCGCGCGCGAGCTCCAGCGCCATGCGCATGAGATTGAGCGCATACATGGCCATCCAGGCCGTGCCATCCGACTGCTCGATCTTCGCCCCGCCCGGCACCGGCGCGGAACGGTCGAACACGCCGATATTGTCGAGCCCGAGAAACCCGCCCTGGAAGAGGTTGCGGTCGGTCGCGTCCTTGCGGTTCACCCACCAGGTGAAGTTGATCATCAGCTTGTGAAAGACGCGCTCCAGGAAGTCGCGGTCGGCCCTGCCCGTCAGCGCTTCGTCCATGCGGTAGACGCGCAGCGCCGCGAAGGCCTGGATCGGTGGGTTCGCGTCACCGAACGACCATTCATAGGCCGGCAGCTGGCCGCTCGGATGCATGTACCATTCGCGCGTCAGAAGCAGGAGCTGGCTCTTGGCGAAGGCGGGGTCGATCATCGACACCGACATGGCATGGAAGGCGAGGTCCCAGGAGGCGTACCAGGGATATTCCCACTTGTCCGGCATCAGGATGATGTCGGCGTTGGAAAGATGCGTCCAGTCCGAATTGCGACCCGACAGGCGCTCGCGCGGCGGCGCGGGCGCGCCGGCGTCGCCGTCCAGCCAGCGTTTGACGTCGTAATGATAGACCTGCTTCGACCAGAGAAGACTGCCGAGCGCCTGGCGCTGCACGAGGCGCGCATCGGCGTCCGGCACGTCCTTCTGCAGGACGGCGTAGAAGGCGTCGGCTTCGCTGAGACGCTGGGCAAAGAGCGCGTCGAACGCCGTCTCGTCCATCTCGGGCGCGCCTTCCGGCGACCAGCGATAGCGCAAGGTCAGCGCCTCGCCGGGGCCGATGCGATGCTCCGACCAGAGTGCGCACTTGGTGCCGGCCTCGGGTAGGGCCGACGCGCCGCCGCCCAGCACATGCTCGCCGATTGCGTCCTTGAACGCGCCGTCCGGCCCCTCGCCATAAAGGCGACGATGGTTGGTCTCGTTTTCGCACAGGAGAACCCGCGCCGGCTGGAGGCTGGCGAAGCGGCGCGGCGCGAAGCCCGGATGCTCGGCCCGCACGCCCTGCCCTGCTTGCCGTTGTGCGACGCGCGGCTTCTCCACGCCGTCGCCCCAGCTCCAGATATTGCGGGCCATGAGCTGCGGCAGGACATGGAGCACGGCTTCTTCCGGCCCGCGATTGTGCACGGCGACGCGCATCAGGATATCGTCCGGCCCCGCCTTGGCATAGGCGATCTCGACATCGAAATAGCGCCGCTCGGCTAGAATGCCGGTATCGGCCAGCTCGTATTCCGGCGCGGGCGTGCCGCGCCGCCGCGCGTTCTCGGCCAGAAGCTCGGCATAGGGAAAGGCGCGCTGCGGGTAGCGATAGACCATCCGCTGGAAAGAGTGCGTCGGCGTGGCGTCGAGATACCACCAGACTTCCTTCACGTCCTCGCCATGGTTCCCTTCCGCATTGGTGAGGCCGAACATGCGTTCTTTCAGGATCGGGTCGGCCCCGTTCCAGAGCCCGAGCGAGAGGCACCAGTGCTGGTGCGCGTCGCAGAAACCGCCGATCCCGTCCTCGCCCCACCGATAGGCGCGCGAGCGGGCGTGGTCGTGCGGAAAGGAGGCCCAAGCATCGCCGTCGGCGCTGTAATCCTCGCGCACCGTGCCCCATTGCCGCTCGCTGAGATACGGTCCCCAGCGCCGCCAGCCGGCGCTTTCGGCCTCGCGCAGCCGCCGGCCCTCTTCGGTGTCGAAGATTTCGGCGCTCATGGGCGCTTGGCCCATGGGGCGTCAGACAGCCGGCGCGGCAGGGCGACAAGACGAGGCGAGATCACGAAAGGCTCCTGGGCAGCGTCGAACCGAGCGCCCGCCCTTACAGCCGATCTCTCGGCGCGTGCAAAGCGGACCATGCGACGATCTGTCTTCGCAGCGCCGAAGGGCAAGGTGAGACAGCCAAGTTCTTCGCGGCCATCCCCCTTTCGCGCGTCGAAGACGTCCGGCCTCGGACGACACGCCGGACTTTCGCGCCCTCCCGCAGAGCGAAGCCCTGTCTATGCGAGAGGAGGCATCGGCGCTGCCAAAAGAATGAGGCGAGCGGGGGGGCTGGCCCGGCGAAGGCTCCCGGCACGCTTCCGGTCCACGATGCGCAGCCGTTCGCACCATAGCGCTTCGCCCATGCGAAAGGGGCCCGCC
>NZ_BBWM01000017.1:0-50903 GCF_001463805.1 Aureimonas sp. D3
CGCCCATGCGAAAGGGGCCCGCCGAACTGCGAGCCCACCGCGCCCTATGTCAGATCGCTGCGACGCGGGATCAGGCGCTCAGGCGTTCGAAACCGCCGTCGAGATCGAGGTCGAGGCCACTCGCTGCCGGGCGCGCGGGAGCGGGCGCCGGGTTTGACGCGGGCGCGCGGGCCGGAGCGGCGGAGGCCGGGCGCTGGCTGTAGGTGTCGCCGAAATCCTTCACCATGGAGCGCAACTCGGCAATCGTCGCCTCGCGCGCCTGCTTGGGCACCGGGGCGGCGCCCGCGCGGCCCTGTAGTTTGAAGAAGCGCGCGTTCTCGTCCAGCCGCATCGCCTCGGCCGAAAGCTGGCTGGCGGTCGCCGCCATCTCGTTGGCCGCGCCGGCGTTGGACTGCGTGACCTGATCGAGCTGCTGGATGGCCTGATTGATCTGCTCGACACCGATGGACTGTTCGCGGCAGGCCGCCGAAATCTCGGTGATCAGTTCCGCCGTGCGCTCGATGTCGGGCACGAGCGCATCCAGCATCCGGCCCGCTTCTTCGGAGGTCAGCAAGGTCTCGGCCGACAATTCGCCGATTTCCTGCGCGGCGACCTGAGAGCGCTCGGCGAGCTTGCGCACCTCGGAGGCGACCACCGCGAAGCCCTTGCCATGATGCCCGGCGCGGGCGGCCTCGATCGCCGCGTTCAGCGCCAGAAGATCGGTCTGGCGCGCGATTTCCTGGATCACCGCGATCTTCTCGGCGATCGTGCGCATGGCCTCGACGGAGGCCCCGACCGCCTTGCCGCTCTTCTGCGCGTTGGCGGAGGCTTGGGCGGCGATCTTCTCGGTCGTGTTGGCGTTCTCTGAATTCTGCCGGACATTGGCCGCCATCTGTTCGATCGCGGCGGACGCCTGCTCGGACGCCGCAGCCTGCTCCGTCGCGCCCGAGGAGAGCTGCTCGGCCGTCGCGGCCGATTGTGAGGAACCCGAGGCGACCTGCGCGGAGGAATCGCGGATCGAGGCGATCGTGTCGTTCAGCTTGGACTGCATCTGGGAGAGCGTGGTGAGGAGATCGCCGATCTCGTCGTTGCGCGCCACCAGAATGGGCTGGGAAATATCGCCCTCGCCGATCCTGCGGGCGTGGTGCTGGGCGAGATCGAGACCTCGCGCGATGGAGCGCGCCAGCCAGAAGGCCGCGAACGCACCCGCCAGAACCGCCAGCACGACGAGGATCATCATCCGGTCGCGCGTGGATTCGTATTCGGCCTGGGTGCTGCCCGCCAGCCCTTCCGCCACACGCGTTTCGGCCGCGATCAGCTCGTCGAGTTGCCGGATCAGATCGAGAAGATAGGGCCGCCCTTCAGCGGAATAGTTTTTGTTGGCCGTCTCAGCCGCGTTCGTGGTGCCGAGCGTCGCAATCTTATCGACGATCGGCTTGAGGCGCGTCCAGTCCTCGAACTGCTCGTTCACCGCCTCGGCCATGGACGTGCCGGCCGCGACATCCCGATAAGCCGTCATGCCTTGATCGAGAACCGACTTGCGTTGCTCGAAGACCTTGAGCAATTCCATCGACCGCGCTTGATCCGACTCGGCTGTTGCCGCCATCAGTCGATACATCATCTGCGGCAGGGCGAGCCGCACAGTTGAGGCGGTGTCTCGCAGCGGACCCGAAACGCCGGACGCGCCCAACGCTTCACGCACCTTGGTGAAGTCGTCGGTCATTTCGTCGATCAGTGGAACGGCGTCGTGCGAGTAAAGCTCGTTGGCGCGCGTGGTCGTGTTCTGCTGGACGAGGTCCATCGTCTTGACGGCCATGCCGTGCCACACGTCGATCGCGGCGACGATCTTGTCCACCGCGGCGAGGGCTTCGGTCATATCGGGGGCGAGGCCCGCGCGATACTGCGCCATGACCTGAAGCTCGCGCACGACGCCGGCCTCGATATCCTCGCGAAGCTTGGCCATTTCCGCGTCGTTGGTGGAGGCGAGCATCCGATTGATGGTGCGCCCGAGATCCTGCATCCCACGCGCCGCATCGCTGACCCGCTTGGTCTGCGTGAAGGGACGGGCGACGAAGGACTTCATGTTCTCGTTGGTCGATTGCAGGCTGCGAACGGCATAATAGCCCGACGCGCCCATGACCCCCAGAATTCCCGCGAACGCGACTGTGAGTTTCAATCTGATCGACAGTCGCATGTTCCGATGCTCCCCTACGGCAACCTTTCGAACATTTCATCATCGATCAGTTTAAGATTAACGAACAAACAGCCTCGCGTCGTGAATTTTCAGTTTGTCCAAGACACCATACCGGTGCGTCACACGACCCGCGCGGCCTGTTTCCGCGATTCCTGACCATCCTTCGAAAGTAAAGAAACTTTTCTCACAGGAACGTGACCGATCAAGACGTGTATCGTTTCTTGCCCGCTAAGCTAATTCGTAAGCTATACATGACTTATCGAGGCGCTGAGCTTTCACCGTAGGCCCGCTCGGCGCGGCGATAGGTTCGCTCGCTAGAGCGGATCGTATCGGCGAGGTAACGACTGAGCGTTTCGATGAGCCGGGGCGTGACGCGCAGCGTCTGCGGACGACGGCCGACCTCTTCGAAAAAGCCCCTCTCGATGGCGAGGGCGATCAGATTGCGCATATGCGAGCGCGAGCGGCCGAACATCTCGGCGTAGGAGACCAGGTCGGATTCGCGCAAAGGGCGCGTGGGATCGGCCGAGGTCTCATGCATCGCCGCGTGCAGTACGAGCGTGGCGCCGCCGCGACCGAAGAAGGCCGCAAGGTCAGGGTCGCGCATCAAGAGTTCCATAGCCGTCGCCATGGCGATCTTGCCCGCGCCGACACGGGCTACGAAAGGGAGGAACTTGTCCTCGCGACGAAGGATCAGGTCGAAATTTTCTTTGGGAAAGAGCGCATGACACGCGTCGCAATACAGCTTCACGAAGCACCAGTGCCAATACACGAGCGGCGGCAAGGGACGCAGAAGCCGCACGCGTCTATCGCGCGGATGAACCACGACCTCCAGATGGCCTGTCTGAATGAGACGGCTGAGATAGGCGTCGATCTGGCGCGCGCTGTAGAGACCGTACGTGGCCATGCGCTGCTTCAGTTCGGTCGGTGTCGCGGCGGTTCCCCCTTCGATATCGTCGCCGTCCAGTCCCATGATCTGCCCGAGCAGAATGACCCTCCAGGCATCCACCGCGAAACCGCCGGGAAAGTTCTGCGTCGTGTAGAGGTCGAGCGTTCCACGGTTGAGAGCCGCGCGCACCTCCGGAAACAAGGGATGGTGCAACACCTCCTCGGCCGAGCGAAGCGGGATCGTTTCGTCGTCAGTGGTGTCGGAGGTCGAGGCCAAAGCCGCGCGATCGCGATCGGCCGGTTCGCACGGACCCTGCGAGGCGTCAGTTGCTGTCAGGTCGTCATGATGAAACTTCTTCATCCGGCCAGTCTCGCCTCCGGCGCCGGCTCGCCGGTGAGATCGCGCAGCCAGGCCAGAAGCCGGCCCGCCTTGTCGTCGCCCGCCATCGCAGGCATTTCGCCCGCGCGGACCTCGCTCGGCAGAAAGCCGAACTTGGTTTTGAACGCGCGGCTGAAGCTCTTGTCTTCGATGAAGCCCGTGGCATAGGCGACGCTCGACACGCGCGGGCGGCCCCCTCGGGCGCTCGGGCGCGTCAGCAGACGCAGCGCGGCGGCCAGACGCCGCTCACGGATGAAGGTCTGCACCCCGCCCTCCCCCGCGAATTCCCGGTAGAGCGCGGCGCGCGACAGGCCGAAGCGGCGTTGCAGAAGCTCGACGCCTAGGTCGGGGTTGTGCAGATGGCTGCGGATGAAATGGCGGATTTCGAGCCGCGCGCGCCACTCCACCTCCTCGCCCTGCGCCTGCGCGCCGCTCAGGAAGCCGGAGCAAAGTCGCGCGGCCGCCGCCGTCAGCGCCGGCAGGTGTTGCGGCGTCAGGCGATCGGCGCAGCTCATGATACCCTGGATTGTGGTGAAGGCGATCTGTCCGGCCGCGTCCGCGCGGAAATCCGCCACTTGGCCATGCAGGGCCTCGACGCGCAGGGGCTCGCTGGAAAGAAGCGCGCGCGGCAAGAGGATGTTCACCGCGTCCACCGCCTGGTCGGAGCGCACCGTGACAGGCTGCGACAGATCGTAGATCACCGCGCCGCCGCCTGTGGCCAGCCGCTCCTGGCGCGTTTCGATGCGGCTGCGGCCTTTGGTGTAGAACTGGATGAGCAAGTGGTCGACGCCCTGCCGGGCGGATTTGCGCGCCTCACGTACCAGATCCTGTGCCGGCGCCACGACATCTCCCACCAGCAACGCGCCGAGATTGAAGGTCTTCATCGCGACAGGTTGGGACAGATCGGTTTCGTCCCGCTCCGCCAGATCAAAGAAAGGCGAAACATGCGTGCGCCACTCATCCCAAAGCCTTGCCGAATCCCGGTCCTGTTGCGTTCCATTATGGTGCATTTCGACGCAATCGATCAATGGACCCACCACATTCACAATGACATTACGTTGCGTAATACTGTCGAAGAACGCTTCTACTCAGCCTTACTTACGACAATCATCTGTTAACCAGGCTTAAGTCGCAGGGTCACACGGCACAATGGTGGTCCGTTGACAAAAACTGCGCATATCTTCTCGTTACGGGTTTGAACCGAACGGCGCGGCTTCGATCACCCACTCGCATCACGAAAAGGGCCGCCGCAGCGTGACGCCGCGGCGACCCGGTCTCAGATGTTCAACCGCTTAGCCGCGGAAGAGCGCCAGAATGCTCTGGGCCGACTGGTTGGCGATCGAGAGCGCCTGCATACCGAGCTGGGACTTGGTCTGCAGAGCCTGGAGCTTGGTGGACTCTTCCGACAGATCGGCGTCCACCAGGTTGGAGACGCCCTTGTCGATCGTGTCCATCAGCGTGTTCACGAAGGACTGCTGCATCTGAATGCGCGAGGCGACCGAGCCCAGCGAGGAGGCGGCAGAGCTGACCTTGTTGATCGCCGTGTTGACGAGCGAGATATAGGCCGACAGCACGTCCTTGCGGTTGGCGCTGGTGACGTTCAAGGTCGAGAGCGTTGCGTCCGAGACATCGATCTTATCGACCGACATGGTGCTCGCACCGCCGCTGGGTGTGACGCTCGTGACCTGAACGGAGCCCGCGCCCGCGCCGCCCGCACGGGTGAAGGTCAGGACGTTTGACGGAGCCGTCACGGTGACGCCGACATTGCCTGCCGTAAAGGCTGCGTTCAGCACGGCGGCGTAATCGGTCGCCGTGTTGATGGTCGCCGCACCCGACAGCGCCGCCTTCACATCGCTTTGCGCGATCGTCACGGACTTGGCGTTGCCATCGACCGAGAGGTTCAGCGTGATGGAGTCGTTGACGCCGAAGGTCAGCGGCCCCGTGAAGGCGCCGGTGCTGGCGAGGACTGCCGTGCTCGCGGCCGCGACATTCGTCCCGTTGGCCGTCAGACCGGTATTCGTTGCTCCGGCGGTCAGGCCGGCGGTGGAGGACGTGACATTGTCTCCATCCTGCGCGGTGACGTTCGACACGGCGATGTAGCTGGTGGAGCCGGCCGCCGTGGCCTTGATCGTCATGTGGTTGGAGTTGTTGGAGTCCTGCGCGAGGAACGTCACCAGCTTGGTGTTGTTGGGGCCCGTGCCGAAGGCGCTATCGAGAGCGTTCTGGACCTTCGTCTGGAACGTCGCCGCGTTGGCATTCGTGTTTCCGGCCGCCAGCATTCCGGCGGTCGAGATGGAGATCGTCTTCTGCGTGCCGCCGAGATTGACCGACAAGGAGATCGTGTCGTTCGCCAGCAGGTTGGTGTCGGAGAACGTGCCGATGTCGAGCAGCGGCTGCGAGTCCTTGCCGTAGCCCACAGTGCCGGAGCCCAACGTCTTCGTGTTGGTCGCATCGTAGTAGTACGATGTCGAATTCGCATCGAGACCCAGCCGGCTGCCCGCTCCGGTCGTCACGCCATAGATCGAGCCGGACACGCTGCTGATGCCGACCGCCATATTGGCGCCCTTGTTACGGGTCGAGAGTTCGAACATACCGCCGGTCTGCGTGACGGTAATGTCATGGTTGGAGGCGCTATAAACGGCGCCGATCGGGTTGCCACTGGCATCATTGCCGTTGAAGCCTGTCCCGGTGAAAGCCGTGTCGATCTTCGTCTGCAGGAAGGTGGCCCATTCGGCGGCCGTCGGCTGCCCCTTGGTCGTCCAGCCCGATGCGATACCGGCGACGCCACCGCTGACGACGAAGTCGGACGCCGCGAACGTGTGCGAGATCTGTTTGACCGTCGAGCCGTACTGGACATTGAAGGAGTAGGTGTCGCCCGCGACGATACCTGCGCCCTGCCCCGTACCCGTCGCCGTCACGCCCGCCACGGCCAGGCCCGCAACCGCATTGCTCGCGGCAGCGAAGCCGCCGGTGCCGGACAGGTTGCCGATCTTCACCGTTTCGGCCGAACCCTTGTTGGCCGTCGTGATCGTCAGGTTAGCGCCGGTGCCGCCGACCGTGATATCGCCCGCCGTATACACCCGGCCGTTCTGGGTTGAGACCGTGTTGGCGAAGGCGGTGTCGATCGCCGTCTGCATGGCGAGTTTCATGTTGCCAGCCTGAGTAGCGGCCGACGCATCCTTGGTGATCGTACCCGTCGTGATGCCGGTCTTCGTCACGCCGTTATACGTGATGTCGAAGGTCATCGTTCCGTCGGAGCCGACGGAGGTGACCGTGCCGATCGCAGTGGAGGCGATGGCACCGCCCGCTGCGGTCGGGGCGGTGTAGGCTGTCGTGTTCATCTTCGCCACAGCACCGAAGGACGAACCGAAGGCGGGAGCAGGAAGCGCGCCAGCCGTCAGAATGCCGGCCGTGTCGGTGACGGCGCCGTCGCCGTTGACCGTGGTCACAGCCCCGACCGTGATCTGGGAGGCCGTACCGACGCTGCCAGCCGTCAGAGTGACGACATTCGACGGAGCACTGACCGTGACCTTGCCGGCACCAACCGCTGACGTAACGGCAAGCTGAAGCTTGGAGACGAAATCGCTGCCGTCGGCGGCGAGATCGGAGGTCTTGAGACGCACCGTATTATTCGTGCCATCAACCGTCAGGCTGAAGGTGATCACGTCGCCCTTGGTCACGGCAGCCATATTCAGCGTTCCGAGCGTCGCTACGGCGCCTGCGGCCGTCGTGCCGGCCGAACCCGTCGCGGTGCCGGTGAAGCCGAGGCCGGCGATCGACGGAGGGGCTGCTGAAACGAAACCGCCGACATTGAGCGCCGCGCCGGTCGCCGTCGTCAGGCTCAACCTGCTGTCCGCGATACCGTCCGCGTTGGCATTCGCGTCGAACAGCTTCACCGCGCTGGTGTCTACATCGATCGTGCCGATGGTGACAGCGCCCTTCTGGTCGCGCGACATCGAGGCGACGACGCTCTTGTTGGCGTTGTAGCTCGGGGATGCCGAGTCAACCGACAGCCAGTTCTCACCCGAGAAGGTCGAGGACGCCGCGATCGACTTCAGCTGCTTCTGAAGCTCGGCGATTTCGGCCTGGATCTTGGAGCGATCCACACCGTCCTGACTCGCGGCGGTCAGCTTGGACTTGATCTCGTCGAGAACGTCCTTGGCCTTGTTGAGGCCCTGATAGGCCGTGTCGACGGTCGCGGAGCCGAGGCCCAGCGCGTCCTTCACGGTCGAGAGCGACTTGTTGTCCGAGCGCAGCGTCGTGGCGATCGACCAGTAGGCGGCGTTGTCCTTGGCGTCGTTGATCTTGAAGCCGGTCGAGATGCGGTTCTGCGTTCCCTCCAGCAGGGACTGCGTCGCCTGCAGGTTACGGAGAGCGGTCATTGCGGCAATGTTGGTATTCACGCTGGTCATGAGAATGTCCTGAAGTTCCGAATAGGGAAAGGACATGAAGCAATACTTGGCAGCATCATGCTGTTGCTTGGGTTTTATCTGCTTCTGACGCCATATTCACTTCAGAAACTTGCTCAAATCCTAATTTTGTACTTGACTTTAATTTTATATTTACACTCATGGCGTCTCAGAAAACTCGCACGCCGTCTCACGGGACAGAAACTTTAACCCCTTGTTAAGCTTTGATTTTCGCGTAAACGGCCGCTCCGGCCTCAGGGCGGCGGCAAACGACGGGACAAGAGGGAGAAAGGGACGCGCGCTTCGCGCCGCGCCCATGCGCCGGGAACAGGACGCAAGGGCGGGCCGACTGAGGGAGTGACGGCGCGCCGGCCGGGATCCTGCGGGATTCTGGGGGGCGGGGTCGCCGCTTTGGGCGATGCGAGGGGCAAAGCCGCAGTGGCCTGTGCTGTCCCGGCCCGGCTCCCCGTTTGGGCGGGGCCTTGGAAGCGGATCAGCGCACAGGACGTCGCAGCGTCCGGCTCCGTGTTCTGGCGAGGGGGAATGGCCTGGACGCGAAAGACGATCCGGCGATCACAGAAGAGGCGCTACCTGCGCGGCGCCGCGATGGGCTGCTGGGCCGGTAGCCGGTGCCTCGCGGCGGCGTCGCTGTCAGCCCGTCCCATGCCGGCGGACAGGCTTCGCCTCGGGTCGTGCGGGCAATTCAGATCGCGAAGCCTTGTTGGTGGAAGCGGCCTCGGCCCACACGCCATGAGCGCCGCGCAGCAGAACGCCCGACGAAAGGCGCGTTCATCGGCAGGTCATATGGCGGCGGGTCAGACGGCGATCAGCAGGGGCGCTGTCGCCTCGACATGCTCGCGCAGGAGCGCCTCGACGGCCCGCTCGTCCAGGGGCCGGCCGAGGAGATAGCCCTGCGCGGTGCCGCAGCCAAGCTCGGTCAGGCGCTGGAGCTGCGTTTCGTCCTCGATGCCCTCGGCCGTCGTGTCGATGCCGAGCTCTCGCGCCATGGACAGAACGGCGCGAACGATGGCCGCGGAGCCCACATCCTCCCCGGCATCCTCGCCGGACGCGGCGACGAAGCTGCGGTCGATCTTCAAGCGGTCGATCTTGAACTCGCGCAAATGGGCGAGCGAGGAATAGCCGGTGCCGAAATCGTCCATGGCGATACGCAGGCCCAGCGCGCGAAGGCTGGTCAGCGTCATGGCAATCTGGTCGCTATGCTCCACCATGGCGGTTTCGGTGATCTCGATCTCGATGCGCGAGGGCGACAAGCGGTGGCGCGCCAGCGCCTGCGCGAACTCGGCGGGAAGCGTGGCGGAGCGCAGTTGCAACGCCGAGACATTGACCGAGACATAAAGCGGGGCCGGCCAGAGCGAGGCCTGCCGGCACGCCTCCTCGATCACCCACGCGCCGATCTCCGCGATCAGCCCGGAGCGCTCGGCGAGCGGAATGAAGTCGACGGGCGGCACCAGCCCTCGCACGGGATGACGCCAGCGGATCAAGGACTCGAAGCCGCACAGCATCCGGCCGGGCAGGCTGTAGAGCGGCTGATACCAGAGCTCGAACTGACCGAGCGAGACGGCGAGCGACAGGTCCTGTTCCAGCGCCCGCTTGTCGACCTCCTGCTCGCGCATTCCGTCCTGATAGACTTCGAAGCGGTTGCGGCCCGCCGTCTTGGCGGAGTAGAGCGCGAGATCGGCCTTCTGCTGGAGGACCATCGCATCGTCGCCCGGCGCGGCCGTCGCGATGCCGATCGTGCAGCCGACCGTGACGGCATGGCCCGCGATGTCGAAGGGAAGCGCCGCCTGGATGATAATGTCCTGCGCCAGCGCCGCGATCCGCTCCGATGGTGCCCTGAGGAGCACGGCGAGTTCGTCCCCGCCCAGCCGGAAGGCCAGTTCGTCGGGCCGCAGGCAGGATTCCAGCCGGGCCGACAGCTTGTGCAGGAGCTCGTCTCCGACCGTATGGCCCAGCAGATCGTTCACCTTCTTGAAACGATCGAGGTCGATCGAAAGCATGGTGACCTCCCCACGCTCCAAGAAGTCCACGACGCTTTCGGCGAACATGCGCCGGTTCTTGAGGCCGGTCAGCGCGTCGTGGAAGGCCATATGGGCGATGGTCTTCTGCCCGTTGCGCATCTGCGTCACGTCTTCGTAGGTCAGGATCGCCCCGCCGCGCGGCACGGGTTGGCAAACGATGCTAAGCACGACGCCGCTCGCCAGATTCTGTTCGAGGCGCGTCACCGTGTCCTTGCGCATCCAGGCATGATGGTTCTCGATGACGCGTGCGAGGCGCTCCTCGTCCCAGCCGCTGCGCTCTCCGATCGTGGAGAGGAAGTCGCGCAGCGACATGCCGGTCTTGAGCGCTCCTGGCGTCAGGCCGAAGAGCTGCCCGACGCGCTCGTTGACCAGCGTCAGGACGCCGCCGGGCGAGAGCATGGCGAGCCCGTTCGACATATTGGCGAGCGCATCGGCGGCCGTGGCGCGCGCCTTGGTGTCGATGAAGCTGCAGGCAAAGCCGGAACAGACGATGATGAGACCGACGCTGGCGACCGAAACGGCCAGCGCGCGCATGGCGTCGGGATCGGAGAAGGAACCGTCCACCAGCATGGGCGTCACCTGGAACGCTGTCATCCCGGTGAAATGCAGGCTGATGATGGAGAGGAAGAACAGGGCGGTCGCCCCATGCGACCCCATGCTCTCGCGCTCCAGCCGGCGCGCCGTATCGAGCGCCGCAGCTGCCAGGACGCAGGCCAGGATAATCGAAGCGATCATGAAGGATCGGTCCCAGGTCACGATCCCCTGAACCCGGTAGGCGAGCATCCCGATATAGTGCATCACGACGATCGACAGGCCGACGATCGCCCCGCCGAAGGCCGGCGCGGCCCCGCCCCGCCCCGTCGCCGCGAGGAAGCCGAGGGCCGAGCCCGCCATGGCGATCAGAAGGGACACCATGGTGAGAACCGGGTCGAAGCTGATCGGCAGCCTGGGCTCGTAGCCGAGCATCGCGACGAAATGCGTGCACCAGATGGACGCGCCGGTCACGAAGGCGGCCAGCATGATCCAGGCGACCTTCTCCATCGATCGCGCCGTGGCCGCGCGCAGGAACAGACGCACCATGGCCCAGGAGCCGGAGCCGCAGATGACAGCAGCTATCAACACCAACCAAAGGTTATGCTGATAGTATATACATCCGATGACGGTCATCATGCTGCGATCAGCTCTTGAACATTCCGGGTTGAGTTTGGAATCTCGAGTCGTCGGCGGTTTTGCCGCCTGCGAACAGTTTGCCGACGATATATTGGGTGAGCCGTAACGCAGAGCTTAAAGTTTGCTGCATTGAGCAAACCATCGGGGGACAGTCGGCGCTGTATTTTGTCGCATGTCGCAAGGCGACTTGTTTCGGGAGAACGCAGGCCCTGCGATCGTCCGCCCGCAGGCCCGGCAAGCGCGTGGGCGGGTCTTGCGTGGCGCGTTCCCCGAGGGGCCGCGGGGCGAGACGCCAGCTAGACGCCCCGCTTCGGCATTTCCTGCCGTTCTCGAGAAGCATTCGGCCTCATCCAGCGGCATGGGCGGGCCAAACTGAGCCATCCGCATTGCGGCTGCCGCGATAGCCATGACGATCGAAAGAACCAGCCATGCCGATTGACGTTCAACGGGTTCACAACAGCGCAGAGTTTCCCGCTCGCGTCGATGTCGTGGTGATCGGCGCGGGCATTGTCGGCGCGTCCACCGCCTATGAACTGGCGCGCAAGGGAATCTCGGTCGCGCTTCTGGAAAAGGGCATGGTGGCCGGCGAGCAGTCGGGGCGCAACTGGGGCTGGGTGCGCCAGCAGAACCGCGCCCTGCACGAATTGCCGCTGGCCATGTACAGCCTCCGGCGCTGGGGCGAGTTGGGCGAGGAGATCGGGGCGGATCTCGGCTTCCGCCGCACCGGCTCGCTCTACGCCACCAAGGACCCGAACGAATACGCCCGCTGGGAAAAGTGGAGCGCGGACGCCAAGGGCCTCGGCTTCACCAACCGGATGCTGAGCCAGGCCGAGGTGCGCGAGCGCATGAAGGGCAGCACCAACGCCTGGATCGGCGGCATCTGGACCGATACGGACGGTCGCGCCGAGCCCGGCATGGCTGCACCGGCGATTGCAGAGGGCGCCAAGGCCAAGGGCGCGTTCCTGCATCAATCCTGCGCCGTGCGCGGGCTCGATATCGCCAATGGACAGATCAAGGGCGTCTGGACCGAGCGCGGGCTGATCCAGGCGGACGCGGTGGTGCTGGCGGGCGGCGCGTGGAGTTCGCGCTTTCTGCGTCGCCACGGCATCGACCTGCCCGTCGCCAATATCGAGGGCACGGCGGTCCAGACGACGCCGATCCCCGAGGTGGCCGATGCCGGCTGCATCACGGGCGCGGGATACGCGCTGCGCCGCCGCCTCGACGGCGGCTACACGATCGCCGTGCCCGGCCACGGTGTCGTCAATCTGGCCCCGCAGGGCATTCGCTACGCCGCGAAATTCCGCGAAATGATGAAGGCCAAGATCGCCAAGAAGATCGAGTATCGGCTCAACCGCCAGTTCTTCAACGGCCCGGATGCCTGGGGCCGCTGGGATTTCGACAAGATCTCGCCCTTCGAGAAGACCCGCGTCATGGACCCCGCGCCCCAAAAGCAGCTGGTGGAGGAGGCGATCCGGGCTTTCGTGGCCGACTTCCCCTCGGTGCAGGGCGTCGGCGTCGCCTCGGCCTGGGCGGGCCTCATCGACACTTCGCCCGATCTCGTGCCCGTCGTCTCCAACTCGGACGCGATCCGGGGCCTCACCATCGCCACCGGCTTCAGCGGCCATGGCTTCGCCCTCGGACCCGGCGCGGGGCGGCTCGCCAGCGAGATGGTGACGAACGACAAGCCCTTCATCGAGATCGACGCCTACCGCTTCAACCGCTTTTCCGACGGTTCGGCGGTGAAGCGGCCGGAGATGATGTAGGCGTCGCTTCGATCGCGCACCCAAAACCAAGGGACACGGGCGAGCCAGGGCCGCCCGTGACCACCCGCTATTACGCGGCCCGCGCCGTGGCGGAAAAAAGGTTCAGCGCGGCATATTGCAGGAGCATGATCGTCTTGCCGTCGCGGATCGCGCCCGCCGCGATCAGGCCCATCGCCTCCTCGATGGTGAGTTCCAGAACGTCGATATCCTCGCCCTCCTCCAGGAGGCCGCCGCCTTCGGACGCGCGGTCGCCTGCCTCGTAGCGCGCCACGAAGAAATGCAGGCGCTCCGTCACCGAGCCGGGGCTCATGAAGGCGTCGAAGACCTCTCTGACATCGCGCACCCGAAACCCCGTTTCCTCCTCGGTCTCAGCGCGGATACGCTCTTCCGGCGAGGCCTGATCCAGAAGCCCGGCGGGAGTCTCGATCAGGAAATCGTCGTGCCCGTTGACGAAGGCTGGGTAGCGGAACTGCCGGACGAGGATCACGGTGCGCCGCTCCGGGTCGTAGAGAAGGATCGTCGCGCCATTGCCCCGGTCGTAGGTCTCGCGCGCCATGCGCTGCCAGCTGCCGTCGCCGCGCTGGTAGGACAGGACGGTTTTCTTCAGAACGAACCAGTCGTCCGACAGGAGCGTGACGTCCTCCACGCGGACACGATGGGCGATGCTCATGGGGCTTGGGTCTCCGGCTGGAGCGAAAGCGGGACGCCTCGCCCTCTGGAATGGCGCGATGTTTCGTGCAATATCGTGCAGAGTCAAGAAACTTCGTGCAACGAGCGGATGCGATGCTGACGAGCGAACGCAAGGCGCTGATCCAGACGGTTTTGCTGCGGGACGGGCGTGTGGTGGCCAAGAGCCTCGCGCAGGAACTCGGCCTGTCGGAGGACACGATCCGGCGCGACCTGCGCGAACTGGCGAGCGAGGGACTGTTGCAGCGCGTGCATGGCGGGGCGTTGCCGGCCTCGCCGGCCGTCGCCGATTTCGCCCGGCGCGAGGAAAGCGGCTCGGCCGCCAAGCTGGCGCTGGCGCGCGCGGCGGCCGCTCTGATCCGGCCGGGGCAGATCGTGTTTCTGGATGGCGGCACGACGAATGTGCAGCTGGCGCGCCACTTGCCGCGCGATCTCAGCGCCACGATCGTCACCCATAGCCCGAGCATCGCGGTCGAGCTGGTTCAGCATCCGCTCGTGGAGGTCGAGCTGATCGGCGGACGCTTGTTCAAGCATTCGATCGTCGCGGTCGGCGCGACCTGCGCCGAGGCCATCTCCCGCATTCGCGCCGATGTCTATGTCATGGGCGTCACGGGCCTGCACCCTGAGGCGGGCGCGACCACGGGCGACAGCGAAGAAGCATCGATCAAGCGGCTGATCGCGCGCCAATCGGCCGAGACGATCGTGCTCGCCACGGGGGAAAAGCTCGGCGCGGCCTCGCCCTATCGCATCGTGCCGATCCATGAGATCACAAGCCTCGTCACGCAGGCGAGCGTCTGCGATGAGAAACTCGCCCCCTTGCGCGCCGCCGGGCTGGAGATTGTGACCGCCTGACGTTGATCCCGTCAGCGCCGCAGCGTGGTGGAGGGTGTTTCGCCGAAGCGCTGGCGATAGGCGCGCGCGAAGTCGCCCTTGTTGATATAGCCCCAGGCGGCGGCGATCTCGGCCACGGTCTGACCCGGCAGGGCGGTTTCGAGATCGCGCCGGACGCGCTGGAGCCGCTGCTCGCGCAGGAACTGGCTGGGCGTCGTTCCGCGAAACCGGCGAAAGGCTTCCGTCAGGCTTCGCAGACTGGTGCCGGCAGCGCGCGCGACCTCGGCCATGGTCGGAAGGTCGGCCGCGTGCTCGGACATATAGGCTTCGGCCGCCCGCACCACGCGGGGCGCCAGCGCATGGCGGGGGTCGGACAGGTCGAGCCCGGCGCGCGACGCCCATTCATTGAGAAGATGGACGCAGATCGTTTGTTCGAGGTGGCGCCCCACGCGATCATGCGCCAGACGGTCCGGCGCTTCGGCGATGCAGCGCATCACATAGTCCATCAATATCAGCCAGCTCGACCCCTGCCCGCCCAGCCCGCATTTGAAGCGCCACAGCGCATCGCCCGGGACGAAGCCGAACCAGTCGTGGCAGACCTGTTCCAGAACGGCGTGCGGAATGGTGAGGTTGAGCTGGAGATGGGCGGGGTCGAAATCGACGTGATAGTCGGTGCGGCTGCAATCCACCACGAAGCTTTCGCCATAGCCCGTGTTCACCGCGCCGCCATCGTCCAGCCGATGGCTGGCATTGCCGCCGATCGTGGTCAGCACCACCGCGTTGCCGGCCTCCTGCGACCAGTCACGGATCCCGACGGGAATACCATAGGCGAAGCGCGTGACGATGATGCGGCCGACCATGGCCGAATGCATGGTGGATTGGGGGCGGATCAGCTTTCCGGTGGGCGAGACGTCGTAGGGCATATAGACCCGCCGCGACCACTCGCCGATCTCGTCCCAGTCCTTCGAGAAGACCTTATGGTGCTGGCGGATCGCCCGCCCATGCGCGTCGAACAGAAGGGCATCGCGCAACATGGACTGTCCTTTCTCCAATCCGAACCTCGATCGTTTGCAGGCTAACGGACGAACGGGTTCTGCGGCAACTCCGGCTTGAAAGCGTATTTAACAAACCGGCAGGGTTGTCCGGATGATCGGCCGGAGAGGCATCTTCTGCCGATCATCGACAGGATCTGCCGGTTTCCGACAGAGCGGTGCCCACGACTGACGTAAGCGTAAGCGCTCTGTCGAAGCCGTTTTCCAGGACGCCGAGCGGGCGTCGGGCAATGGTCCTCGACGATCGGCATGAAGGGAGAATGATCATGACCGAATTGCAGAAAGCCGTTGGGACCGTGCTCACCAGTGCCGTCGCCTCCAAGCCGGGCGTGCCGGGCGTTGCTGCCGTCGTGACCGATCGCGCGGGCAATCTGTTTCAGGGCGCGGCGGGCAAGCGGGCGCTGGGCGGCGAGGCCGACATGACGCCCGACAGCGTCTTCGCGATCTTCTCGACCACCAAGGCGATCACCGGCACGGTGGCGCTTCAGCTCGTGGAAGAGGGACGGCTCGACCTCGACGCCCCGGCCAGGACCTATGCGCCCGCCATCGGCGAGCTTCAGGTGATCGACGGGTTCGAGGCCGACGGCACGCCCCGTCTGCGCGCGCCCAAGCGCGACATCACGACGAGGATGCTCCTGCTTCACACGGCGGGCTTCGCCTACGACTTCTTCAACGAGACCTATCACCGCCTCGCCAGGGAACAGGGCCAACCCAGCGTCATCACCTCCTCCTTCGCTTCGCTGCGCACGCCGCTTCTGTTCGACCCCGGCGAGGCTTGGGAATACGGCACCAATATCGACTGGGCGGGGCAGGTGATCGAAGGCATCACCGGCTATCGCCTCGGCGACGCCATGAAGACGCGCATCTTCGAACGGCTCGGCATGGAGGATACGGCCTTCACCATGACGCCCGCCATGCGCGAGCGCCGCGTGACCATGCACCAGCGCGACAGTTCGGGCGTGCTGACGCCGCTCGGCGATTTCGAGTTGCCGCAGGACCCGGAAGTCCACATGGGCGGCCACGGCCTGTATTCGACCGCGCTCGACTACGCCAAGTTCATCCGCATGTGGCTGAACGACGGCGACGGCCCGCATGGGCGCGTCCTGAAACCCGAGACGGTCGCCATGGCCGAGCGCAACGGGCTCGGCGACATGAAGATCAAGGCGCTCCCGGGCGTGATCCCGAGCCTGTCGAACGACGCCGAGTTCTTTCCCGGAATGCCGAAATCCTGGGCCCTCACCTTCATGATCAACGACGAGGACGCCCCGACCGGACGCCCCGCCGGCTCGCTCGCCTGGGCGGGTCTTGCCAATCTCTATTACTGGATCGACCGGAAGAACGGCATCGGCGGCTTCTGGGCGACGCAGATCCTGCCCTTCGCCGATCCCGCCTCGGTGGGCTTCTATCTCGAACTCGAATCGGAGGTCTATCGCATGCGCGCTTCGCGCGCCGCCTGAGGCCTCCGTATCCCCCCGGATGCCGTCCGTCCCCACCGGACGGCATCCGGTTCCCCGTTTCGCATCACCGCTCTGGAGATCCCGTGCGCGGGCATTGGCCTCGCGCGCTTTCCGTTGGACGCTTCGCGTTTGGCGCTTTGCGCGCGGCCATGCCTCGCTTAGGCTTCGCCCGGCGAATCGGGTTCCCCGGCGAGCGCCTTCGGGAGGAGGGTGCGGCCGATCAGCGGGAGCCGGCTCGAACCGGGGAGGTGGGGCAGGCGCATGTTGATCGGCATCGACTGGGGCGGCACGAAGATCGAGGGCGTCGCTCTCCTGCCCGATGGCACCGAGCTGGCGCGCGAGCGGCGCGACACGCCGCGCCATGATTATCTCGGCTGCATCGACATGATCGGCGCGATCATCGCCGCCATGGAAGAGAAGACGGGCCAGCGCGGCACGATCGGCATCGGCATTCCCGGCTCGCTGGAGCCGAAATCACGCCTCGGCAAGGGCGCGAGTTCCACCTGGCTGCTCGGCCGCCCGGTGGAAAAGGACCTGACCGAGCGGCTGGGGCGCGAGGTGCGCGTCGAGAACGACGCCGACTGCTTGGCCGCGTCCGAAGCGGTGGACGGCGCGGGCGCGGGGCACAATGTCGTCTTCGCGGTGATCCTGGGCAGCGGCGCGGGCGCGGGCATCGCGGTCGGCGGGCGCGCCCATCACGGGCCGAACAATTCGGGCGGCGAATGGGGTCACAACCCCCTGCCCTTCCCGAACCAGTCCGAGCTTCCCGGCCGCCCCTGCTATTGCGGCAAGCATGGCTGCCTGGAAACCTGGGTCTCGGGCCGCGCCTTCGAGGCGGAGTTCGCTCTCCATACGGGCACCGAGCGCAAGGCCGCCGAGATCATGGCGATGAAGCGCGGCGGAGACCGGCTCGCCGGCCTGCTCTGGACCCGCTATGTGGACCGCGTGGCGCGCGGCTTGTCCGTCGTCGTCAACGCGCTCGACCCCGATATTTTCGTCATGGGCGGGGGCATGTCCAACGTGCCCGAGCTTTATGACGAGCTGCCGCCCATGATCGCGCGCTATACGTTCTCCACCGTCTTCCATACGCCGGTCGTCCCATCGCGGCACGGCGATGCCAGCGGCGTACGCGGTGCCGCCTGGCTCTGGAAGGACGGCTGAGCGCCGCTTCGTCTCGTTCTCCTCATCCTCCCGCAACGGACACAATCTTCATGACGCCTTCCGAACTCGACGCGCGCTTTGTCTTCGCCGAAGCTCTGGTGCGCGAGGCCGGCGCGCTCGCGCTCGACTATTTCCGCCGGCTCGAAAGCCTCACCATCCGCTCCAAGGGCTTGCAGGATATGGCGAGCGAGGCCGATGTCGGCGTCGAAACCATGATCCGCGAGCGCATCGCAGACGCCTTTCCGCAGGACGCGTTCCTCGGCGAGGAAACCGGGCGCACGGAGTTCGCCGGGGATCAGGGCATCTGGGTGGTGGACCCGATCGACGGCACGCAGCCTTTCGTGAGCGGCATGTCGAGCTGGTGCGTCTCCATCGCCTTCGTGCAAGGGGGCAAGAACCGCATGGGCTTCGTCTACGCCCCGGCGCGCGACGAACTGTTCACCGGCGGCGAGGGCCATGAGGCCCAGCTCAACGGCCGCCCGATCCGCGTCAAAAGCGCGGGCTCGGTGAAGGAAGGACTGGTCGCCGCCGGCTATTCCACCCGCCTTCCGCCCGAAACCTTCCTGCCCGCCTTCGAGCGTCTCTTGAAGGCCGGCGGCATGTTCTACCGCGACGGCTCGGGCGCGCTCTCGCTCGCCTATCTCGCGGCGGGTCTGCTCGTTGGCTATGTCGAGCGGCACATCAATTCCTGGGATTGCCTGGGCGCGCTGGCGGTCATCGAGGCGGCGGGTGGCCAGTCGAACGACTTCCTGGCCGATGACGGCCTCTGGAACGGCAACGCGCTCGTCGTCGCCTCGCCCGAACTCTATCCCGCGCTGGAGGCGTTGTTCTTTCAGGATTGAGCGCGCGGCCCGTTTCGGCGAATCGAGTTGTCAGCGGCCAACCCGATTCGCTGGAAACGAAATCGTTCTGGGGAAACGTGTCAGGCCGCTTCCAGCCATTGCCGATAGCGGGCGAGGAACGGGTCGACCCCGGCAGAACTCAGCGCCAGCTCGCGCGCGCAATGTGCCGCGCCGATCAGCGAGGCTTCGGGCTCGGGCAGCGCCGCCGTGATGGTGAGATCGCGCACGGCGAGCGGCAGGCAGCGCCGGGCCACCGTCTCGCGGATCGGCCGCAGAAGAACTTCACCCGCCCGCGCCAGTGTGCCGCCGATGACGATGCGTTCGGGGTTCAGCACCGCGACGACATGGCCGAGCGCCTCGCCGGCTGCGGCCCCCGCCGCCTCCACCAGCGCGAGAGCCTCCGGCCGCCCGGCCTCGACATGGGCGATCACGTCGCGCGCGTCGCGCGCCTCCAGCCCTTGGGCGCGCAAGTCGCGCGCCAGGGCCCAGCCGGCGGCGCGCGCCTCGAAACAGCCGATCTTTCCGCAGCGGCAGAGCGGCGCGCCGGGCTCCAGAAACTGCATATGGCCGATATCGCCCGACGCGCCGCGCGCGCCGCGCTGAAGCCGGCCATTGGCGACAATCCCCGAGCCGATGCCCGTGCCCATCTTCACGAAGAGGAAATCGTCCGGCCGTTCGGGCAGCCGGCGATGCTCGAAGATGGCCAGAAGGTTGACGTCGTTCTCGGCCGCCACCGGCGCGTCGTAGCGCACACGCAGCCAGTCTCCCAAAGGGAAATCGTCCCAGCCGGTGAGGATCGAGGGGCCATAGACGCGCCCGAGGCGATGATCCACCGGCGCGGGCAGGCTGAGGCCGACCGCGGCGACGAAGCGCCGCCCGCCGAGATCGGCCAGAAGCCGGCCGAAGCCCATGGCGAGCCGCTCCATCGCCGCCTCCGGCCCGTCCGCGATGCGGAAGGGCACCAGCTCCTGGATCAGAACGGCGGGAGAAAGGTCGGTGACGGCGAGGCGCATATGCGTCTCGCCCATGTCGGCGGTGAGGAGCACGCCCGCACCGGGGTCGAGGCCGAGCAGCCGCGTCGGCCGCCCGCCGCTCGGAACGGCGCTTCCCTCCTCGCGCACGAGGCCGGCGGCCTGAAGCGCCGACAGGCGCTGCGCCAGGGTCATGCGAGAAAGGTTCGTCGCCTCGGCCAAGGCCGCGCGCGAGATCCCCTCCCCGGCCGCCGCGACCGTCCTGAGAACCGAGCCGCAGGCGCTGAGACTGGCGAGCGATGTGTCGGACAGTGGGGCTGCGAGGCTCAGAATCCGTCTTTCCAAAACAGGGCCATGCGCCGTTGAGGCCCTCGACTATGCAATCGGAGGCGGCGTCGCGCCAGTGACAATCCGTCAGCCAGTGCGGCGCAACATGCTTTTGTCTGAATCTAGACAAAAGACGCTTGCAATCGTTCGGCAACCGATCCTAACATCTTGTTATACCAGCCGGCGTCTTCGGACGGCGGCAGCGCGAACCGGCCCGACAAGAGCGCCGGAGCATAGCGGCGAGCCCCTCGCCGCCGGAGGACCAACGGCCGGGCGCCCGCCACGATGGCGGATGCCCCACCCCATCAGCATGTCCGAACGCGGCGGGTTCGCCTCGCCTCGCGGCCGTGCGGCGACATCACAGAGACAGGGCCTGTCCCCGCGCGAACACAAGCGCGGGCCAAGCCCCGACATCGCAGACGGCATGCCTGCCCGCCGGTCAGGGGCAGGCCGGGGACGCGCCCATGCGGGCCTCTCGGCGCTGGCGCGCGTCCGTCATCCTGGGGAGGAAGACTTGAGCTTTTCATCGAACCATTCGCGCGCGCGCCGTCTCGTCGGTCTCATGGCCGGCGCGGCCCTGATCGGTCTCGGCCTGACCGTGGGCGCCAGCGCGGCGGACCCGATCAAGATCGGCATCGTCACCAAGACCGACGCCAACCCCTTCTTCGCCAAGATGAAGGAGGGCGCGGAAGCGAAAGCCAAGGAACTCGGCGTCGAGCTGCAAAGCTTCGCCGGCAAGTTCGACGGCGACAACGACACGCAGGTCACGGCCATCGAGAACCTGATCTCGTCGGGCGTCAGCGGCATTCTGCTCGCCGCCAGCGACACGAAAGCCATCGTTCCCGTGGTGGAGCAGGCGCGCAAGGCCGGCATCCTGGTGATCGCGCTCGACACCCCGCTCGACCCCGCCAATGCCGCCGACGCGACCTTCGCCACCGACAATGTGAAGGCCGGCGAGCTGATCGGCCAATGGGCGGCCAAGACCGTGAAAGACCCCAAGAGCGCGCAGGTCGCGTTCCTCGACGCGATCGAGAGCCAGCCGACCGTCGACGTGGCGCGCGACCAGGGCTTCATGAAGGGCTTCGGCATCGACGTGAAGGACCCCAGCCGCTATCTCGACGAGGACGACAAGCGCATTGTCGGCCATTACTGGGGCAACGGCTCCGAAGAGGGCGGGCGCACGGGCATGGAGACGCTGCTCCAGAAGGACCCGGACCTCTCCGTCGTCTACACGATCAACGAGCCGACGGCCGCCGGCGCCTATGAGGCGCTGAAGGCGGCAGGCAAGGAAGGCGGCGTCCTCATCACCTCGGTCGATGGCGGCTGCCCCGGCGTCGAGAACGTCAAGGCCGGCGTCATCGGCGCGACCTCCATGCAATATCCGCTCCTCATGGCCTCCAAGGGCGTCGAGGCGATCGTGGAGTTCAAGAAGTCCGGCACGAAGCCCGCGCCGACGCCGGGCCTCGACTTCTTCAACACGGGCGTGACGCTCGTCACCGACAAGCCGGTGCAGGGTCTCGACTCGATCACCTCCGCCGAAGCCTTGAAGAAGTGCTGGGGCTGAGAGCGTCGTAACGCCGTCCGACCCGAGCGCTGCCTGTGCATCGCGCAAGGAGCGCTCGGTAACGGCCCCGGCGGGCGACGAGGCGCCAGGCTCGCCCGTCCGCCCTGCGGCCAACACGCCGAGAGACGGCCCCGGCGAGGTTTCGACCGTCGCTCGCGAGGCGGTCAGATCGCAAGGTCCGACGCCGAGCCGACCGCCAGTCCGCCGCAGCCGCCACCGCCTCACGCCGTTTTCTTCTCTCGCCGGCGCGCCTTGCCCGGCTCCCAGCGTCCAAGGCCCACGCGTCGGCCGCCGGGCGGCCCCCGTGCCGCCCGGCCCTTTCCCCTCCCCTCCGTCAGGAGACCCGAGCGAATGAGTGCTTCCCAATGAGTGCTTCCGAGGGTTCCCCCGCGCCCGCCGCCGCGAGCGAGGGCTTCGCGCAGTTCGAGGAGGCGGGCCGCACGCCGCTCCGCCGGCTGCAACATCTCCTGCATCGCTACCCGACCATCGTGCCCTTCGTGGTGCTGGGCGTCGGGCTTGTCGTCTTCAGCCTGATCGTGGGCTCGCGCTTCTTCCAGCCTTTCAACCTGTCGCTGATCCTCCAGCAGGTGACGATCATCGCGGTTCTCGGCATCGCGCAGACGCTGGTGATCCTGACGGCGGGCATCGACCTGTCTGTCGGCGCGATCATGATCCTGTGCACCATCGTCATGGGGCATCTGGCCGTCTCGTTCGGGATGCCGCAGGAGGCCGCCTTCGCGGCGGCGCTGCTCGTCGGTTTCGGCTGCGGGGCGATCAACGGCGTGCTCGTCACCTATCTGCGCCTGCCGCCCTTCATCGTGACGCTCGGCACCTGGAGCGTCTTCGGCGCGCTGTTCCTTTACGTCTCCGGCAGCCAGACCATCCGCTCGCAGGTCGTGGCGAGCGAAGCGCCGCTCCTGCAATGGACGGGCGCGGCCGTGACCGTGGCCGGCGCGCGCTTCACCGTTGGCACGGTGCTCATGCTCGTGATCGCGGCCGCCGTCTGGTACATGCTGAACCGCACCGCTTTCGGCCGCCATGTCTATGCCGTGGGAGACGATCCGGAAGCCGCGCGTCTGGCCGGCATCGACGCCAAGCGCACGCTTCTCTCGGTCTATGCGATCTCGGGCCTCATCTGCGCGCTCGGCGCCTGGGTGCTGATCGGGCGCATCGGAGCCATCAGCCCGACCTCGGGCGGCTCGGCCAATCTCGACTCCATCACCGCCGTCGTGATCGGGGGGACGTCGCTTTTCGGCGGGCGCGGCTCCATCGTCGGCACGCTGGTCGGCGCGCTGATCGTCGGCGTGTTCCGCAACGGTCTGGCGCTCGCGGGGCTCGACGCGCTCTGGCAGGAATTCACCGTCGGCCTTCTCATCATCGTCGCGGTCGGTCTCGACCAGTGGATCCGGAGGGTCTCGGCATGAGCCGCTTCGTCCTCGAAGCGCAGGGCTTGCGCAAGCGCTATGGCCGGGTCGTGGCCATGGACGGGGTGGATTTCGATCTGAAGCCGGACGAGATCCTCGCCGTGATCGGCGACAATGGCGCGGGCAAATCCACCATGATCCGCGCGCTGGCCGGCGCGGTGCGGCCCGACACGGGTCGTATCCTGATCGACGGCGAGCCGGTCGGCTTCCGCACGCCGATGGACGCGCGGCGCGCCGGCATCGAAAGCGTGTTCCAGAACCTCGCCCTCTCCCCTGCCCTCTCCATCGCGGAAAACTTGTTTCTGGGGCGCGAAGTGTGCCAGAAGGGCCTCGCTGGCCGCCTCTTCGGCCATCTCGACCTCGCCCATATGGAAGCCGAGGCCCGCCGCCAGCTCGCCGGCCTCGGCCTTACCACGGTTCAGGACATTCATCAGAAGGTCGAGACCCTGTCGGGCGGCCAGCGGCAGGGCGTGGCCGTGGCGCGGGCCTGCGCCTTCGGAGGCCGCGTCGTGATCATGGACGAGCCGACCGCCGCGCTCGGCGTCAAGGAAAGCCGCCGGGTTCTCGATCTCATTCTGGATGTGAAGCGGCGCGGCCTGCCGGTCGTGCTCGTGTCCCACAACATGCCGCACATCTTCGAAGTGGCCGATCGCATCCACATCCACCGTCTCGGCCGCCGCCTCGCCGTGGTCCGGCCCAAAGATTTCACCATGTCCGACGTCGTCGCCTTCATGACCGGCGCGGCCACCCCTCCCACGGACGCCCTGGCCGCCTGACGGCCCCCACGTCCCTCTCCTCCTCAGAAAGGCATTCCGATGTTCGCCGCCAAGCGCATGGACGAAAAGCTCACCCGCGTTCGCCAGGGAACCTACACCCCGAAGGACTTCATCATCGCCGACGCCAAGGATGGCGACATGGCGCTCGGCACCGGCACGGCCGGGCCGGAACTCGACGCCAACGGGCAGCCGACCGGGCGGATGCGTCCGCTCCAGGTCTATCGCGACGGCATGGAGCGCATGCTTGCCTCCGGCCTCATCGACATCATGCTGACCTCGCTGTCCTCGGCCGAATATCTGACGAGGAAGGGCGTCTATAACGGCTCGGACGTGACCGCCGCCGTGCGCCTCAACGATGGCAGCGACATCTGGCACTGGCGCGGGGCGAACTACAAGCACCTGCCGACCGTGCCCTTCCGCACCGCGCGGCTCGACCGGGTGAAACCCGTCGCCGATCTCGGCCTCTACGCCCTCACCTTCTTCAACGATCTCGATCAGGACCGCCGCTCGCTGGACGCTTATGCCCAGTTCCGCGACGAAGCGCAGGCGGCGGGTGTGCGCCACTTTCTCGAAGTCTTCAATCCGCAATTCGAGGTGAAGACCTCCGGCTCTGACTTCGCGACCTACAACAATGACGCGATCGCCCGGTGCCTCGCCGGCGTCTCCTCGATCGACCGGCCGGAATTCCTGAAGGTCGTCTATAACGGGCCGCGCGCCACGGAAGAGTTGGCCTCCTACGACCCCGGCAATCTCATCGTCGGCATTCTGGGCGGGGCCTCGTCTACGACACGCGACACGCTGGAAATGGTCAAGCAGGCCGAGAAATACGGCGCGCGCGTCGCGCTCTTCGGCCGCAAGATCTTTTTCGCCGAGGATTGCGAAGAGATCGTGCGCCATATGCGCCTGGTGATCGAAGAGGACGTCTCCTCCGAGGAGGCCACCAAGCGCTATCACGACGCCCTCCAGAAGAAGGGCATCCGCTCCAAGAAGTCTCTGGAAGACGATCTGGAAGTCACCGACCCCTCGCTCAAGATGGGAGCCTGAGTTCTTATGGAGGCGGCAAGACGAGGATTTCTGACGGCCGGAACCTGGTGCGCCGACCATAACAAGCTGGTCGAGCGCTGGCCGGAAGAGGACATGGTCGTAGAGATCCTGTCCGAAAACGTGGAAGGCGGCGGGTCGGCCTGCAATTTCGGCATCGACATTCGCCGCCTCGACCCCGCCATGCCCGTCGATACGATCGGCGTGGTGGGGGATGACGAGAATGGCGAGATCCTGCGCCGACAGGCGCTGGAGGCGGGCATCGGCATTGCCGGCTTCCATGTCGTGCCGGGCGGGCGCACCAACTTCACCGACGCCTACAGCGTGCGCTCCACCGGGCGGCGCACGCATCTCTTCCATCAGGGCACGAGCGCCTTGCTCTCGCCGGAGCATTTCGACTTCTCCGCCTCCACCGCGCGCATCCTGCATCTCGGCCTGCCCGGCATCCACGCGAAGATGGACGGGCCGTGGGCGGGCGAGGCCAATGGCTGGCTCCATGTGCTGAAGGCCGCGCGGCGTGCTGGGCTCCAGACCAATCTGGAGCTTCTCCAGATCGCGCCCGAGCGCCTGCGCGCCATTGTCGAGCCTTGCCTCGGCGCGCTCGACCTTCTCGTGATCAATGATTTCGAGGTCGGCGCGATCACCGGAACGGTGACGACGCGGCAGGGCGCGACGGATGTCGAGGCCTGCCGGGCGGCGGGCGCGCGGGTCATGGAACAGGGCTCAATGCAGACCCTCGCCATCCATTTCCCGCTCGGCGCGCTGGCCTTCGAGCGGAACGGCGGGGTCACGCACCGGCCCTCCGTCTCCGTGCCGCAATCGGAGGTGAAGGGCGCGAACGGGGCGGGCGACGCCTTTGCCGCCGGCTTCGTCTATGCGCTGCACGAGGGCTGGGATGTCGGCGACGCCTTGCGCCTCGCCCATGCCACGGCCGCCGCCTCGCTGCGCGATGTCGGCACCACCGCCACGGTCGAATCCTGGCGCGCCTGCCTCGACCTCGCCGACCGTTGGGGCTGGCGAAGCTGACTTTAGCTCACGGACGTTTCTCTCTTATCTCACGCGCGAATGTCGGGCCGTTGCGGTTTGCCGCCGGGGCTTGGCGTTTGCGCGTCTGATTTCCCGTAAGTGTCTGTTGTAATTTAATTTTTTAGCCGCCTGCTTCTCCTGGGACGGTGATCCCCCTACCCGCCGAAACGAGGGCCATTCACAGAGAGGGCTGAGGACGACGCCTCGGTCAGGGCCCAACCGCCAGCATATCCGCCCCATCGGCCCCGTCGAGAACCGCGACCATCCGTTCGGCGTCTTCGCGGCGCATCTGCGTCATGCGTCTGCGGTTCACCACCAGAATGTTTCCAGTGGATGAGAGGATAATGGCCCAGCTCTTCTCACCCTCGTGTCTCACCTCATAGAGCGAAGGCTGAGGGACGGGCTTTCTCGCGGCTGAGAACAAGCCGCTCCAGAAGGCTCGCGCAGCCGTATGGCAGCGACCGGCCATCCTCATAAAACCTGCGTCTTGGGAAATCCGGCGCTGCGATAGAGAGCGTCGATCTCCGCCCCATCGTAGCGATGATCCGGCGTGTCGATCGCGCAGTGGAAGCGCTTCTCGCTGGTATCCAGGACGACGAAGCGCACGGCCTCGGTCAACGAAGCGAAGCGGCGATAGCGAATGGCCCCTTTCGGCGCGAGGCGGCGTCCCGACTGCGACCAGAAGACATCGGCCTGCAGCCCGAAATCGATGGGCAGCGAGGGCGCGCTCATCGCTTTGTCGCCTGCGTGAGATCGGGAAGGCGAATGGCGGCCTGATCGTCGCGCTCGCGGCGGGCTTCGCGCAGAAGAGCGGCCTTGGTCCGTGTCGCCTGGGCAGCCTGCGTGACGGACTCGAACGTCGTGGCCCCCGGCTGTTTTGCGCTGCCCTGCTTGAAGAAGCTGTTGGCCTTGGCGCGGGCTGTGTTGGATGTGGTCATGGGAAGGTCTTTCTGAAGGCCCGCACTGCGACATTTTTTTAATCGCTGCTGCCGTTCTCGACCTCGATTGCTCGACGGCGAAGGGGTTCGATGTTTAAGAAGACATCACGGCGGCAAGACAACAAGCATCGACCTAGCCTGTGACGGCCGGAGCATGAGGTCGGGAACGAAGACTGTGCGGGTTCTGGAGCTTGAAATCGTCCCGGCCGTTGAAAGCTTGGCGGATCGATCGTGAAGGCTTATGCGGCTCCCTCAACTTACAACATAGAGAGCTTTCAGGCTTCAGCAAGGCGTCATCTCGTAAAAGCGAGCATGACTGCCTGTTTGCTCGATTTTTCTCTCAGCTTTGGCAATACGTGAGTCATCGATGAGATGAGGCATCATGCCTCTTCCCTGGCGTCGTCTGCCATATGGCGACGTATGAACCGCTTATCTGGCCAGCAAGATCGCCTTTCTTCCTTCTCTCCCAAGCCCTTCTTTGGCCAACAGGCCCGTCGGTTTGCTGCCTTGGCTGAGGATGAGAGAAAGATTCATTGGAGATTGGTTATTGGATGACAGGACTGTCACCCCTGTCTGAGCGGGCGAAAGCACGGCCTTGAACGGCAGAGCGGCGGCGGATGGCGTCTCAGCGAGCCAGCGCGCGAGGCCCTTGGCGTCTTCGTAGAAGGGCATCACGAGATCGGTCAGCGTGACGGTCAGGCCGAGATGCAGCCCACGCGCGTTGCGTCGCACGGCGAGCTGGATATAGCCGAAGCGCACGAGGTCGGCGAGGTAGCGCCGGATCGTGCGAGCGGAGCGGGCCATAACCGCGCCCATCGTTCCCTTGGTAATGGCTGTCTGTCGCGACTTGCCGCAGCGCGCGCGCAGCACTTGGAGAAAGGCCTTGGCATGGGGCGTCAGCCGGTCGTCGCGCGCGGCGGTCGTCGCCATCGCGCCGGAATACTGCCGGCTTTCGCGTGGCGCCGAGCGCGCATGGCGAGGCGCGGCCGCAGGCTTTGCGCGGGCGTGTTGAATGCGGGCCTTGGCTGACGTCGCAAGGCGCTGTGGCGGCGGTTCCGCCCCGATCAGTTCCGAGCGTCGGCGTGCTTCACCCAGCGAGATCAGGCCAGCCTTATGGTCGCGCCAGACCGCAGCACGAGCGAGGAAGTCGGGATGGAGCGCGGCGCCCTCCCCGTCCTCGAATGCATTCATCGGGCCAAGCGCCATCGTTTCGACAGCTCGACCTTTGAAAAGGGCAAGCGCCGACCCTCGCACGCTCAGGGGCGTGCGGGAATGTTCCTCCGACATGGTCTCTCTCCTTGCGCGAGGCAAAGCGAGCCCGTGGCGGGAAGCCGCGTTTCTGCTTGACGATGAGATCGGAGAGAGCTAAACCTGCAAACAGCGACGAATACAGATGAAGGCTCCGGCGGCTCCCGCTTCGGGGCCTTTTTCTTTGCCTATGGCGTCTCCTCGTTGACGATCCGATGCGGCCGGGCGCGCATCACGCTCCCCGCCGCAATTCCTGTGTCAGCCCAGCCCTTGCTGGAATCCGTCGCCGCGCGGCGCAGGGGCGCGTTGGCAGATGACATCACCTTGCCCTTCCGCTCCCCGCGCCGCCGCGTCACGACCGATCCTCCGAGGGGCCGGCTTCTGCCGAAGCCTCGCTATTGCCCTGCTCGCGCTCATAGGCATCGAACAGATCGGGCAGATGGCGAGCGATGAAATCCGCAAAGCCGAGGCCGAGATCGCGATCGATCACCAGCTTGGTGTCGCGCTCCTTGGCCGAAAGCTGGGCCAGCCGGCGCCCGGAATGGGCGATGATGCTGCGCTCCACCGGGGCGGGCGTCGGCCGTCGTTTGGCCGCTTCCAGCACCGCGGCAAAGCGCTCGTCGGACGAGAGGCCAGGCGATGGATCGAACAGCAGGCGTTGGACCCGCTGGATCGCCCCCTCCCCGTTCAGCGCTTCGACCAGCGCCTGCCAGCGCGTGCGCCCAACCTTGGGCGCGCGGCCGATCTGGCGCAACATCGGTTCGGGCACGGAGCGCGCGACGGCAATCAGCTTGGACACTTCGGCCTTGTCGACGCTGAGCGCCCGGCCGATCACCGCCCGGCTTTGCCCGGCCTCCTCCAGCCGCGCGGCAAACACCGCCCGCTCAATGAAAGTCAGATCCTGACGCGCCGAGTTTTCGATGCCCTGCGCCAGCGCCAGCGCCTCGTCGTCCATCTCACGCACGATGGCGCGCACTGGGCGATTGAGCGTGCGCGCGGCGCGAACGCGGCGATGGCCGAAGGCCGTCTGGAAGCGCGAGGCATCGAGCGGATGGGTGCGCAGAAGCACCGGCACTTCCTGCCCGTTCTCCGCCATCGAGGTTACGAGCGCCTCGAAGGATTCCGCGTTCTCGTCGTCCGGATAGCGATCGGCATAGGGCGAGGGATCGATCAGGAACGGATCGATCTCGACGATGCGCGCGCCCTCCGACAGGCTCTGGCGCAGCGTCTCGTTCTCGCGCTCGATCTGGCTGAAGCTCTCCTTCATGGAGCGCACCGAGCCGGACGAGACGCGCGGCAGACGCGTTTCGTTGTCAGATGACAACGGGGCCGCGTCCGGCCGCGTGGCGAAGATCGAGGCGATCGATTTGGAGCGTTTGTTCATCGACCCCAGGCTCCCTGGATCAAGGATTCGACTTCGGCGTTCACCGCGTTGACGCTCTCCAGCGCGCGGTCATAGGCGGCGCGGCCGACGGAGCCGCGATCCAGCTCGTAGAGCGATTGCTTGGTGAGGCCGGCATTGGCGATGGCCGTGGATTTCCATGCGGTCGCGGCGAGCACGTCCTCTCGGAAGAGACCGCGCAGCAGCGCCACGATCTGCGATTCCGGCACGTCGTTCGGATCGTGCCGAGTCACGACATAGCGAACGAAGTCGAGATCGAGCCGCCCGCCGGCATCTTCGACCACGCTCATCAGATCCGCCGTCATCAGAAGGAACTGGCTCATGGAGGCCACGTCCACCATTTGCGGATGGATGGTCACCAGAAGCCCCGTGGCTGCGTTCAGCGCGCCGACGGTGAGAAAGCCGAGCTGCGGCGGGCAGTCGATAACCACGACATCATAGTCGGCCTCGACCTCGTTGATGACGCCGGACACCCGCCGAAAGAACATGTCGCGTCCGCGATCGCCGCGCATCATCGCGCGCGGCGTCTCGTGCTCGAACTCCATGAGTTCGAGATTGCCGGGCACGAGATCGATCCCGTCGAAATAGGTGCGGCGGATGATGTCCGTCAGCGGACGGCGCTCGTCGTCGTAGCGGATCGCGCCGTAGAGCGTTTCGTTCTCCCCGATGTCGAATTCGGGCTGATATCCGAACATGGCGGAGAGGGACGCCTGCGGATCGAGATCGACAGCCAGAACCCGGTAACCCGCAAGCGCCAGATATTGCGCAAGATAAAGCGAGGTCGTGGTCTTGGCCGAGCCGCCCTTGAAGTTGGCGACGGCCAGGACCTGCAGCTTCTCGCCCGCGCGACGGCGCGGCAGGAAGCCGAGGGCTTCCTTGGGGCGATGTTGGGAGAGGAAGGTTCGAAGCTCGTTCATCTGAGCGAGACTATAAGAGCGCCGGCCACCCGGGGATAAGTTGGGGACAGGTCCGAGCCCATCGAGCGAGAGCTGACGAAGGTAACCGTCTGACACGCCGACGAATTTGGCGACTTCTCCAGATGTGAAAGAGCGCAAACTCTTCTGCGCTGTCGGCGGAAACATGGCATCTCGCATCGAGCGCAACTGCGCCGAAAGAAGCTCGGCGTGATCAGTGATTCGCTGCGTCGCGCTGGACGGCGGTACAGGAGCAGGCCGGGCGGGCTTCATGGTTCTCTCGATCTCAGACGGAATACCGGCGTCAGACGGCACTTTTCCGTCTGGCATTTGCTCATGTTTCATTCCGAGTCGCAAGTCACCCCTGTGGATGGGCTTGACAGCGGAAAATCCAGCAAAATCACGGGGCTTCGTGTCGTCGATGACACGGATTTATGCCCTCCAGAGAACTCTCCTCTTCTCCTAACCCCGCGACTCAACAGAAAAGAATCGTTGGCGCGTTGTCATCTGACAACCATGTCGGTCAAGGGAATCGGGCGCCATATCGCGGGAGCTCGATATCGCCATCGTCACGCAACGGAGCGCCGCGCCGCGCATTCAGCGCGCTAAGGCATCGTCGCGAAGGAAATGCGAAATGAAGACTGCGGTTGTCACGGGCGCAAGCGCCGGGATCGGGCTGGCGATTGCCGAACGCTTCGTGCGGGCGGGTTGGCGGGTCGCACTCATCGCCCGTGGCGCCGAGCGACTGGCCGACGCGAAGCGGCAGCTGGAAGCGCAGGGCGGCACGGTCCTGATCCTGCCGGCGGATGTGGCCGATGCCGCAGCTGTCGATGCGGCGGCCGATCGGATCGTTTCGCAGTTCGGCGGGATCGACGCTTGGGTCAACAATGCCATGTCCACCGTCGTCGCGCCGGCCTGGGACATCACGCCGGACGAATATGCGCGGGTGACCGCCACCACCTATCTTTCGCAGATCCACGGAACGCTGGCTGCCCTTCGGGTCATGCGTCCCGCGCGGCGGGGGGCCATCGTGCAGGTCTCCTCCGGTCTGGCCCTTCGGTCCGCGCCCTTGCAGGCCGCCTATTGCGGGGCGAAGGCGGGCGTCGGGGGCTTCACGGATTCGCTGCGCGCCGAACTCATCGCGGAGCGGTCTCCCGTAACGCTCAGTGTCATCTATCTTCCCGGCGTCAACACGCCCCAGCCGACCTGGGCGCGCAACAAGACGGGCCGCGCGCAGGTTATCCCCGATCCGCTGTTCGATCCGCGCCTCTGCGCCGAGGCGGTCTACTCGGCCGTCTGCAACCCTCAGCGAGAGATCTGGGTCGGCCGCTCCACGTGGATGATGGCGTTGGCTCAGCGCCTGGCGCCCGGCTTCGCGGATCGAAAGGTCGCCGGAATGCGGCAGGCGCAGTTGGGCGAGCCCATGGCGCCGTGTGACGGCAATTTGGTTGAGCCGGGAAGCGGGCCGGCGCGGATCGATGGTCCGAGCACCGAACGTGCGCACCGTGTCCGCCACGAGTTTCTGACGCGCAGCCAAGTCGACGCTCTGAAGGTCGGGGCGCTCGCCGGTCTGTTTCTGGCCGGTGCCGCCGCGCGTACGGCTTTAGCACGGCTGTCCCATCGCTCGCGTTTCTGAGCGGACGGTCGGCCCGCTGCGCCGCAAGCGGGGGGGGTGGTTCGGTTGAGGGCGCGTCCGGCTCTCGCCGCTGCGCTGGGCGGGTGCGGCGGCGCAGGGCGAAATGATCCGCCGAACCGACTTGCGCGTCTCGAAGTCGCAACCGCTGCGGGCTTCTGGTGTGAGAGGCCGGCGGAGTTGGGGATGACCAGTGGCGCGGGGCTGGAGATCGGCGTCGTCTTTGCCGCGGTGCCGAGATCAATGAAACGCCGAGCGTTCCGAAAGGGAGGGCGGACGGGGTCGAGATCACGGGGGAGGGGATAGGCCATGGAGAAGAGTGCCCCTCTGAGCGCCTTCATCGCGGCAAAGCGAAGCCGTCCATCGGTTCGAACTGCTCTTTTAAACGCGCGTCAACCGGCTTCTATCACGGCATTCCTCCCCTGCGGGCCACTGGGAAAGAGAACTTTTAAGCGCCTGTCAGATCCGCATGATGCCGGTCATGCAAGGCCGAGGTCGTGTGCGTCGGCCTCGCTAGTTTTCGTATGCGGCGAGGGCATCGGGGATGAACGTCTCGGATTTCCCAAACGACGCGACGCCACCGGTTAGGCGGAAACCGCAATCCACCCTCTGCCCTGACGAGGCGCGCTCACCGTCCGACGCCGAGTCGTACGAAAAGTCCGGGCTCGCTTGGAAAGCTCGGCGAGTCGGTGGAGCCCTTGCCTTCGCCCCGCACTGCCAGAGAGCGTGGGGCGATGCGATTTCGGACGGTTCACCCGTCTGCAGCCTGTCTCATTGGAAAAGCGAGCGCGCGTCGAGGGCAGGACAGGAGGAAGGCAGCTGCCCGCTGCCCGGGCGAGCGGCGTGGTTCTCAGCACCGAGGATAGACTCGGTCGGCCGATCCGAAGGGCTATGTCCCCGGCTCTGCGACAGAAAACGGGCCGCGAAGTCCGAGGCGGGCATCGGACGGCCGAAAAGATAGCCTTGGCCGACCGAACAGCCATCCATCAAAAGCTGTTCTTCCTGCTCTTGCGTTTCGATTCCTTCGGCGACGACGCTCGCGCCCAGACGTCGGCCGATCAGGAGAATGGCTTCCACTGCCGCCGCGTCCACCGTGGAACTCATCATGCCCTGCACGAAGGAGCGGTCGATCTTGAGCCGCGTCAGCGGAATATGCTGAAGATGCGAAAGGGAGGCGTGGCCGGTGCCAAAATCATCCAGCGCGATCCCGACGCCCATCTCCGTCAACTCGGACAGCACGGCGGTCATATCGGCGGTCATGTGGAGGCGCAGCGTTTCGGGCAGCTCCAGCTCGAGCGCGGCGGCGGGCAAGCCATGCCAGGCCAAGATGGCGCTCACCCGCCCGGGAAAGGTCCGATCGCGCAGCTGCACAGCGAACAGGTTGACCGCCATACGGAAGTCGGGCGCGAGCCCGCGCCAGTTCGCAGCCTGCCGACAAGCCTTTTCCAGCACGATATCCCCGACATGCGAGACGAACACGCTTCGCTCCAGGCTCGGCAGAAAGCTGTCGGGCGCAATCAGTCCTTCGCGGGGATGGCGCCAGCGCAAAAGCGCCTCGGCGCCGATCATCCGGTGATCGCATATGTGATATTGCGGCTGATAGAAAAGCTCGAATTCGCCATTCGAGACAGCGCGGCGCAATTGGCATTGGATGGCGTCGTTGAAGACGGCCCTCTGTCGAAGCTGCGGCGTGAAGCGATGGAAACATCCTCGTCCGCCTTTCTTGGAGGCGTAGAGCGCCACATCGGCCGCCGATAGAAGCGCGGCTGCGTGGCGTCCGTCCCTGGGCGCGACGGCGATGCCGACGCTTGCGCCGATCGCAACCTGCATGGTCTCGATCTCCATCGGGAGCGACACCGTTCGGATCACCGCTCCCGCGACCGACGCGGCGCGGCTTTCGTCGCCATCGGTCAGAACGATGCCGAATTCGTCGCCGCCGAAGCGTGCCAGCAGGTCGCCATCCCTCAAACAGGCGGCCATTCGCTCCGCGGCGATTTTCAGCGCCGCGTCCCCGGCCTCATGGCCGAACGTGTCATTGACCTCCTTGAAGCCGTCGAGATCGACCATCAACACGCAGAAGGGCGAGCCTTCCGCCAGACGGGCCTCGATCCAATAGTCGAGCGCCGCGCGATTGGGCAGCTCCGTCAGAGGATCGCGGCGAGCGAGATCGGCTAGAAGGGCTTCTTTGGCTTTACGTTCGGACGCATCGCGGCCGATGAAGCCGAAACAGGGCTCGCCGTCTTCGAACCAGGTCGAAAGGGAGATATCGATACTGATCCGCCGCCCGTCCCGATGCAGGGCGTCGAGTTCGTGCACCTTGCCGGACTCCATGAGCTGGCGGCGGAGATGATGGCTCGCGCTTCTCATGTCGGGAGGAACGAGGGTCAGGATATTTCGCGCGATCATCTCCCTCGCGGTGAAGCCGATGCCGCGTGTGGCCGCGTCGTTCCAGAAGGTGATGATCCCGTTTTTGTCTGTGCAGACGATGGCGTCCGGCGAGGTGGCGGCGATCTGGCGGAAGCGCTCTTGGCTGGCGGCATGGGCCTGCGCCAGCCGCTCCACCTCGCGGTTCGCGTGCCGCTGGAGTTCCGCTGCCGTTTCACTTTCATGAACATCGATCAGCACCCCGCAGATTCGGGTTGCGATGCCGGCCGCGTCATGGGTGACGTTGCCGATCGCACGGAACCAGCGATAGGCTCCGTCGCCATGCAACATCCGAAAGTTTATATCGTAACGGGAAATCGTCCCGGAATCGGCGACGGCGTTCAGGAAGGCGGCCGTCGCGGCCTCAGCGTCGTCTGGATGATATCGATGGCCGCGCGGGCGAACCCCGTCCGGCATCTCGTCCATCGTGACGCCCGTCAGGCGTCGATATTCCGAGGACCAGCTCCAGAACGAGTCGGGCCCGAGCGGATCGCCGTCGACGACGAGGCAATCCCAAAGGCCGACGCCGGCATGTTCGCCGAGAAGCCGGAATACCTCCGGATTGCCGCTCTTGAACGTCACGCCGCTGATCCCGCCCTATGCATCGATCACCACTCCCATGATGAGGTTGATGGCGCTCATGCGTCCCTGCGGCATCATCGCTCATTAGACTTGAAAAAATCTCGCCAGGCAAACTGGATCGAGAGTTGTTCGCAAGTCTGCGAAATAAGTGTCTATGCAAAACTTACGATCATATCCGGTTTTTCCTATCGTTTGTTACGAAGACTTATGGATAGGAGAGGGGCATTCGAGGCTTTCCGCGTCGGCCTAAACATGATTGAACGATCCGGTTCGATTGGGGGAAGAGCACTGGGTCGCCAGCGCCGAACGGGGCATTGTCATGGATGCTGAGAAGCCGCCGCGCCGCTCCGGCCTCGAGCGTACGCGCACCAACGATCCCGAGCGAACCAAGGCGGAGCTGATCGAGGTCGCCATGGCGGAATTTGCCGCCAACGGGCTGACCGGCGCGCGGGTGGACGCGATCGCCGAGCGCACGCGCACCTCCAAGCGGATGATCTATTATTATTTCGGCTCCAAGGAGGGCCTCTATCTCGCCGTTCTGGAAAAGGCCTATGGCGAGGTCCGCGCTCTGGAAGCGGAACTGGACCTGGCCGGTTTGGACCCCGAAAGCGCGCTGCGCGCCCTGATCGACCGGACCTTCGAGAATGACGACGCGCATGGCGACTTCATCCGTCTCGTCACCATCGAGAACATTCACCGGGCCGAACATATCGTGGACGTGCCGGCCATCCGGCAGATCAACGAGCGTGTGACGGGAATGCTCGGCGCCATTCTGGAGCGGGGCCGGGCGGCGGGTCTTTTTCGCGCCGATCTCGACCCGATCGACGTGCATCTGATGATCAGCGCGTTCTGTTTCTTTCGCGTCTCGAACCAGCACACGTTCGGGGCCATTTTCGACGTGAATCTGTCGGAGCCCACGCGCCGCGCCCGGCACAAGGGCATGATCGCCGACGCCGTGCTCGGCGCGTTGCGCATCCGCTGATTTCGAGCGGACGCGCCGATCGGTCGAAGAGCTACATCCGCGGTGCGGCCGAGACCTACCGCGTCGGAGGCCGCCAGGACCGCACCCGGACGGCTTCCGGCGCGGGTGCGCGCGCGGGTTCGGCGGGGCCAGGGCGCGGCCAGGAATAGCTCGCGGGGGTGAGATGCCAGTCGAGCCGCGCGCCGGCCTCGACGCTGGCGAACTCCGCGACCGCGCATCCGTCTTCCAGCCATGCTTCGATCTCCTGATCGCCGAGGCGAGCGAGCACGAGGCGGGCGGAAGCCTCGCGGCCGAGGCGGAAGGTGACGGGCGTCGTCGAGCCCTGCGCGAAGGTGACGGAGATCACGGTGTCCTCGACGGCAACATGGGCAAGGCGCCCCGGATAATCCGTCGCGAAGAGGAGCGCGCCGCCCGAGGCTCGAAGGGCGAGCCGACCCTCCGCCACCTCGACGCTGACCGGCCCGGCGGGGCTGGCGAGCGGGCCGAGGTGGACGGGTTGCCCGTCGTTCACCAGTTCCCAGCCGTCCCAGGGATTGACGTCCATGATCTCGCCCACCGCCATCAGCGGCAGCATCGCGCCCCAGGTATAGAACGGGTCGTTGCCCGGCATGTCGTCGATCTCGCCGGTCTCGGCTCCGTAATTCTCGCCGCACCAGCGACGCTCGGTCCAGGACTGCTCGAACAGGGCGTAGCTGCGCTCGGCCAGCTCCGAGGCTTGCGCATGGCATTGGCTGCGGCGCAGCGCTTGCCAGACGAGGTAATTGACGTTCGGCCAGATGCGCCCGCGCCAATAGATCTGCTCGGGATAGGCCGGATCGTCGCGCGAGACATTGGGCAAGGGGAGGGGGCCGCCGAACATGTCGGGATCGGCCAGATGGGCGAGCAGGCGCTCGACCTGCGAGCCATCGGCCGCGCCGCACAGAAGCGGGAAGAAACTCGTCGGAGAGACGCTGCGCACGAAGCCGCCATCGCGCTGTCGGTTGGCAAAGAGGCCGCGCGTCTCGTCCCAAAGCTCGGTGCGGATCAGCGCGCGCGTCGTCTCGGCGAGCACCGCGAAGCTCGTCGCCTCTTTGGCTTGGCCCAACTCGGCGGCGATGCGCGCCAGCATTTCGGCGTCGAGCGCCAGCGCCGAATTCAGCCCGACATCGAGAAGCGAGAGCGTGCGCGTTTCCGGATCGTAGCGCGCTTCGTCATGGGTCGGCGAATTGTCCATGCCGGTTTCGTTGCGCGCGCCGAAGGCGGTGCCGCGATACATGCCGTCGCCCCAATCCGACGTGCCGCAGGAGACGAGGCCGCGCCCGTCGGGGTCGCGGTGGTTGCGCCACCAGAGCTGGTTGCGCACCAGCGGCTCGAACACATCGGCCAGAAAGGCGCGGTCGCCGCTGCGCTGGTACATCATCCAGGCCATGAAGGCCCCATGCGGGGCCTGCGTGCGATCGACCCAGGCGTCCTTCGGGTTGACGAGACAGGCGATATTGCCTTGCGGGGTCGCGCTCGTCATCGCCACCTCGAAATTGTGCCGACCCAGCGCGGGGTCGATCAGCCCGGCCATCAGCCCGGCAAAGCACTGGTCGTTGAACCAGACCGCGTCGCCAAGGCCCCAGATGCGGCTGGCGGCCGTCACGGGCCGGCGGTTCAGCGGATCATAGACCGTGTTCCAGCCGATCACGTCGCGCACCGCATCCAGCGCGCCGGCATGGCGGCCGGTGTGGAGCGCCGGCGCTTGGCCTATCTCTTGCGCTAGCGCCGCTTGTGCGTGGGCGATGGCGAGGTCGCGGCTGTCGGCGACGGCGACCGCGAAGCGAAGGCGCGGCGTCATTTCGAGGTTGAAGCGCAGCGCCATGAGCGGGGCCTTGTCCGCCCGGCTCGATTTGTCGAAATAGCCGTTGCGGTCGAAATCTTCCACCAGCGCGGCGACGCTTTCGTGGCCCGTGCCGAGCACCGGAAGGTCGCTGGCCGCCAGCGCCACGAAGCGGAAATCGACCTCCACCACCGCGATGCCGGTGCGCGCGTCGTACTGGACCGGGCTACCATTCTCGGCCGAGAGGCAGAGCGTCACCCAATGGCGCAGGCCCCATTCGCCGGCCTCGCGCACCGCCCATTCGCCGCGAAGGGTGAAGGGGTCGGGCTTCTCGTAGGTGAAGGCGAGGCGTGTCTCGGCAAAGCGCGTTTCGAAGTCCACGCGCTCTCCGGCGAGCCCATGATGGCCGAAGCGGATTTCATCCGGCGCGCGGATCGTCGTCGCGCGCTCCGCCTTGCCCGAATAGAGAACCGGCGCGAGGCGCACGCCGAGCGGCAGAAAGGTGAACTCGCCCGGCCGATCCGACCAGGTGTTCCAGGCGCTGGCGATGGGAGCATTCTTGTCGAGGAACATGGGCGGCGGTCCGAACTCGGTCGATCAGGAGGATGCCGCAAGGGCATCCGCGCTCTCGTCCCATGCAAGGCCGCTTCGCGCAAATGGGAAATGACATGCGCGGCGGGGCTCGCGATGCGCTGTGCCATCTGGACATCGGGGCGCGAGACTGCTCCCACTTCTGACGCAGCGGCTTGGGGGCCGGTCGCGGCGAGGGAGATTCGTCGCCCGAGCGCTCCGTCGCTTGCCTCGTATCTCGCCTGCCACCAACCGGGAGTGACACATATGCAGCCTAACAGACGCGATGTTCTGACCCTGATGGGCGCTGGCGCAGTGGCCGCCACCGGGCTGGGCCTCGGCCTGCGCCCCGCGCGCGCGGCGGGAACCGTGACCGTTCTCAACTGGCAGGGCTACGGCACGGACGAGAAATGGGCGGTCGAGGCCTTCAAGCAGAAGACCGGCATCGAGGTCGTCCACGACTATTACAACGCCGAGTCCGAGATGCTGACCAAGCTCAGGACCAATCCCGGTGCCTATGATGTGGTCGTGGTCAACACGGCGCGCACGCGCCAGGCCGTGGCGGACGATCTCTTGGACGCGATCGATTATGCCACCATTCCGAATGTCGCGGGCGTGCCGGCCAAGCTCGCCGACCACCCGAATTTCACGGTCGACGGGAAGCATTACGGCGTTCCCTGGGTCTGGGGCATGAACGCGCTGGCGGTGCGCGAGGGCCGCCCGAAGCCGGATAGCTACGGCGCGCTGGCCGACCCCGCCTATGCCGGCAAGGTCGCGCTGTTCGACGATGCGGTCACCAACGTGGCGGTCGGGGCTTTCATGACCGGCCAGGACATGAACGACCCCAAGGATTTGAAAGCCGTCACCGACTGGCTCAAAAGTCTGAAGCCCAACGTCAAGACGATCTGGACCAGCGAGGACCAGTGGAACAAGACCTTTGCGGCGGGCGAGTTCGACCTGTCGGTTTACTGGTCCGGCGCGTCGGTCCGCTCGCGCCGCAATTTCAAGCTGCCGGTGGATTTCGTGGTGCCCAAGGAGGGGGCGGTCGGCTGGCTCGACACGCTGGCGATCCCCACCACCAGCGAGAACAAGGAGAATGCCCGGGCCTTCATCAACTACATGATCGACCCCGAATTCTATTTCGAATGGGCGACCAAGGTCGGCGCGCCCGCTTCGGCCAATGCGGCGGCGATGGACAAGCTGCCGGCGGACGATCTCAACCCCCGGGTTCACGATCCGAAATATCTGGAGACCATGACGATCATGGCGCCGCAGCCGGACGAGCGGCGCGAGGCCTTCAACAATCTCTGGCAGGAGGTGAAGGCGTCCTATGCCCGATGAGGCCAGCGCCGTGCCGAACCGCGTCGATGGCGCGGCTCGGCGCGCCGGGGGGCGCTGGCCGGATTGGGTGGCGACGGTCGCCCTTCTCCTGCCGACCTATGCCTGGCTGACGCTCGCCGTGCTGCTGCCGCTCGGCGCCATGCTGGTGTTCAGTTTTCTGAGCGGCACGCCGATGGGCAAAAGGCAAGTGGTCTTCACGCTCAAGAACTACCGCGCCTTCATCGATCAGCCCTATCTCCTGGGCGTTGCCTGGACATCGCTCCTGATCGGGCTCTGGACGACGGCGATCTGCGCGATTCTGGGCTTTCTCGCCGCGCTGGCCCTCGTGCGCGCGACCGCCGGCCGCGTACGGGAGGTGCTACTGATCCTCGTGATCCTGCCCTTCTGGACCAACGGGCTCGTGCGCGTCTTCTCCTGGACCATGGTGATCCGGGAGGGCGGCTTTCTCGACACGGCCATCCGCGCGCTCTGGGCGGACGCGCCCTCGGTCGGTTTTCTCTATTCGCTGCCGGCCATCGTGCTCGGCCTCGTCCACGGCTATCTGCCCTATATGGTGCTGACCTGCTACGTCGCGCTGGTCTCGATCGACGACGCGCTTCTGGAAGCGGCCGAAAGCCTGGGCGCGCGCTGGTGGACAGTGCTGTTCAAGATCCTGGTGCCGCTGGCCGCGCCCGGCCTGATTTCAGGCTCCATCCTGATCTTCGTACCCGTCATCGGCGCCTTCATGGAGCCGCGCATCCTGGGGGGCACCAAGGGCGTGACGCTCGGCACGGTGATCGAGGAGCAGTTCACGCAGGCCTTCAACTGGCCGCTCGGCGCGGCTTTGTCCTTCACCATTCTCGCCGTGGTGCTGGGCATTTTCGCGACCTTCTCCGGCGTCCTCAAGCGCAACGCGGCCCTTTGACATGAAGTTCGCCGCCCGCACCTATCTCGTCGCCGTGCTCGTGTTTCTCTATCTGCCCATCGCGGTTCTGGTGGCGATGGGCTTCAACGAGTCCCCGCTCTACGCCTTGCCCTTCCGCTTCACGACCCATTGGTACGAGGCGCTCGGCGAGAACGCCAAGCTCCTGCGCTCCAGCTGGAACAGCGTCTTTATCGCGCTGATCACCTCCCTTATCGCCACCAGCCTCGGCACGCTCGCCGCCGTCGCCCTGTCGCGGCGCGAGTTCCGGGCCAAGACTTGGCTGCGCCTCCTGCTTCTGCCGCCGATCGCCATTCCCTGGCTGATCACGGGCACGGCCATGTTAGTCTTCTTCTTCTGGACCGGCATCGGGCGCGGCTTCCATGCCATCCTGATCGGCCATGTCGCGCTCGCCATTCCCTATGTCGTGCTGGTGGTCGGCACCGGCCTCGCCACGATCCGCACCGATCTGGAGGAGGCGGCCATGAGCTTGGGCGCGCGCCCGGTCTCGGCCTTCCTGCGCGTGACGCTGCCGCTGCTTCTGCCGAGCATTCTGGGCGCGGCGCTCTTCGCCTTCGCCGTCTCGCTGGATCAGTTCGTCGTGTCCTATTTCCTGGCGACGCCCGGCTTCTCGACCCTGCCGGTCGAGATCTATTCGGCGATCCGCAAGGGCTTCACGCCCGAGATCAACGCGATCTGCACCATCCTTCTCGGCGGTTCGATCACGCTCTTCCTTCTCTTTGCCCTCTTCGCCAGACCTGGAGCCCGCCGTGACAGCCGTTGACGTCTCCCATGTGGCGAAGAGCTTCGGGGCGGCCAACGTCCTGTCCGATATCACCACGCATTTCACCGAGGGCTCCTTCACCAGCCTGCTCGGCCCGTCCGGCTCGGGCAAGACGACGCTTCTGCGCATCATCGCCGGCTTCGTCGCGCCCGATCGCGGCACGGTCGCGATCGGCGGGCGGGATGTGACGGATGTGCCCGTCTGGGCGCGCCATATCGGCATGGTGTTTCAATCCTACGCCCTGTTTCCGCATATGAGCGTCGCGGGCAATGTCGGCTTCGGCTTGGCGCAGCGCGGCGTCAGGGGCGATCAGGCGCGACGCGAAGTCGCGCGGGCGCTGGAGATGGTGCGCCTTGCAGGCTTCGGCGATCGCAAGCCCAAGCAGCTTTCGGGCGGCCAGCAGCAGCGCGTGGCGCTCGCCCGCGCCATCGTCACCCGGCCGAGCGTTCTCTTGCTCGACGAGCCGCTCTCCGCGCTCGACCGTCGCCTGCGACAGGAAATGCAGGTCGAGCTTCTGCGCATCCAGCGCGAAAGCGGGCTGACGACGATCTTCGTCACGCATGATCAGGAAGAGGCGCTGAGCCTGTCCGACAAGGTGGCGATCCTCGATTGCGGCCGGATCGTGCAGATGGGCGCGCCAGCGGACGTGTACGAGCGCCCGACCACGCGCTTTGCCGCCGAGTTTCTGGGGGACACGAACATCGTGCAGGGCACGGTCGCCGAGGGCGGCGTGGTGCTGGCGAACGGCGTGCCCCTCGCCAGCGCCTTGCCGCTGCCCGCGCCCGGCCAGCCCGTGACGCTCGCGATCCGGCCGGAAAAGATTGATCTGATCGACAAGATCGAGGCGGACGGCGAAGTTCTCAACCAGCTTCGCGGCACGATCACCTCGGCGATCTATGCCGGCACGGCGCTGACCTATGAGGCGGAAGCCGACGGCGGTCTGCGGTTCCGCATCTTCGCACAGAACCGCGACGCGCGTCCGCACGCACCGGGCGATGCCGTTACGCTCTCCTGGTCGCCCCGCCATAGCGTGCCCTTGGCCGAGGGCTGACGGTCAGCCCTCTTCGCCGGCTTCCGGCGGAGCCGAGAGCACGGCCTGGAGAAGGCCGGGAAAGCGCGCCTCGATGTCCTGGCGGCGCAACTCGTTCATATGGGCCGGCCCGTCCGTGCGGGTGCGCACGAGGCCAGCCTCCCGCAGGACGCGGAAATGATGCGACATGCTGGATTTTGGCCGGCCGCCATCGAGCGCCGAGCACGTCGCCTCGCCCTCCTGCGCCAGCTGGCGCACGACGCCGAGCCGCACGGGATCGCTCAGCGCATACAGCACTCGGCTCAGAACGACGTCCTTGATGTCGGGATGATGGATGGCACGCACGCCCGATCCTAGCACGCCCTTGCCGAAGGCTCAACGTTCGACTATTTTCGAACTATCGAATGGACGCGCGGTGATCTCGCCGCGCCCGCTCAAGGACATCAGCATGTCGTCATTGTTCACGCCCTTCCGCCTCAAAGACGTGGAGCTTCGCAACCGCATCGTCGTCTCGCCCATGTGCCAATATTCGGCCGATGAAGGCCTCATCAACGACTGGCACCATGTCCATCTGGCGGGTCTGGCGCGCGGCGGCTCGGGTCTGGTGATCGCGGAAGCCACCGCCGTCGCGCCGGAAGGGCGCATCACGCCGGGCTGCGCCGGCCTGTGGACCGACGAGCAGGGCGAGGCCTGGGCCAAGGCCGTCGCTTCCATCAAGGCGGCGGGCGCGGTGCCGGGCATCCAGATCGCCCATGCCGGCCGCAAGGCGAGCGCCAACCGCCCGTGGGAGGGCGACGATCACATCGCGGCGGGCGACCCGCGCGGTTGGGAGACGATCGCGCCCTCGGCCGTTGCCTTCGGCGCGAACCTTCCGAAGGTGCCGCGCGCGATGGCGCTGTCCGACATCGAGCGCGTCAAGGCCGACTTCGTCGCCACGGCTCGCCGGGCGCTGGCCGCCGGCTTCGAATGGCTGGAGCTGCATTTCGCCCATGGCTATCTCGCGCAGAGCTTCTTCTCCACATGGTCGAACCAGCGCGAGGACGCCTATGGCGGCGACTTCGAGGGCCGGGCGCGCTTTCTTCTGGAAACGCTCGCCGCCGTGCGCGAGGTCTGGCCGGAGAACCTGCCGCTGACCGCACGCTTCGGCGTCACCGAATTCGACGGTTCGAACGATCTGGAAGAGGGCATCGAGATGATCCGCCGCTTCAAGGCGGGCGGGCTGGATCTGATCGATGTCAGCATCGGCTTCTCGACGCCGACGGCGAACGTGCCCTGGGGCCCGGCTTTCATGACCGATATCGCCGCGCGCGTGCGCCGCGAAGCCGACCTGCCGGTCACCACGAGCTGGTTCGTCAGCGGCGCGGCGCAGGCCGAGGCGCTGGTGGCGGAGGAGAAGGTCGATCTCGTCTCGCTCGGCCGCCCGCTTCTGGCCGACCCGCACTGGCCCTACCGCGCCGCGCTGGAGCTCGGTGTCGAGAAGGGCGCCTGGACGCTGCCCGCACCCTACGCCCATTGGCTGGAGCGCTACCGCGCGGCTTGAGGATCTTCGGCCGGGCGGCGCTTAAAGCCCGCCCGGCCGTTCCGCCTCAACTGAGGTGTTTGAACACGACCAGAAACCCGACGATCAAGGCCGCTCCGGCCGCCAGCAGCACCGCGCCCGCCGCGACATCCTTCGCCCGGCGCACGTCCTCGCTCCATGTGGGGCAGACGACATCGCAGAGATGCTCCATCGCCGTGTTCACCGCCTCCAGCGCCAGAACCAGGCCGCAGGCGAGCGCGAGCGCCATCCAGTCTCCCGCGTCGATCCGCAGCGCCCAGCCGGCGGCGATCACACCGGCGACGGCCGCGAGATGGATCCGCGCGTGGGGCTGCGTCGCCAGCATATGGCCGATGCCCGAAAGCGCATGGCCGAAGCTTCGCAGCCGCCGCATGAGATAGGAGGGCGAGGGGAAGGGCGCATCGATGGCAGGCGTCATGGGTCCAGTCTCCAGTCCAGAGGGTCGGCGCGGTGCGAGAAGAGGCCGCGAAGGGCGCGCGCCAGGCTGAGCGCACTGCCGAGAAGCAGGCCGGCGAGGATGCAGCAGGTCATCACACGGCCTCGCGTATGGCGATGCGCTGGCGCGCTTCGAGTGTGAGGTCGAGCCGCGCCGTTCCGTCCGGCGCGCTCATGAAAATGGAACAGTTGTCCGAGCGGCGGTAGGCGCGCGACGGGCGAAGACCGCCCAAGCCGATCGACACCGGATCGCGTCCGCCAGAGCGAACCAGCACCATGTCCAGCCCGCCGTCCCGCGCCACGGCCTTCGCGACCATCGCGGCCGGATAGGGGCAGGACGCGATATGGGGCGCGGTATCAGGCGCGGCCGGGTGGAGCGCCAGATCGTGCAGGCCATCGGACCGGCCGCACCGCGCCATGATCTCGAAGGCGTGGGACCAGATCGAGGCGTGCGGTCGATGCCCGACGCCGCCCACGATCCGCATGGGATGGCCGACCTCCAGCGCATCCAGCATCGCCGCCGCCACCTCTCCATCGCCCATCTCCACAGCGGTCGCGGCCGCGCCGCAGAGGCCCGCAATCCGTGTGAAGCGATAATTGCCGACATCGATGGGCCAGAGGCGATCCAGCCGCGCGCGCCCATCGGCGTGCAGGAGATCGCCGCGCAGGCGGCTCCAGTTCTCCCGCGCGACATCGGGCAGCGTGGCGTTGAGGAAAAAGCTCGGCAGAAGCTGCGTCAGCACCCCGCCGATCGGCGGCATGGCAAAGCCCGTCAGGCGGGAGCGGCAGGTGACGAAGCGCCCGGACGCATCGCGGAACTCATCGAGGAGCAGAGCCCGCTGACGCTCCGCCATGCCCTGCCAGACGCCTGTTCCAGCCTGCGCGTCCTGCGCGGCGAGCGCCAGATAGGACAGGCTGTTGCAGACCGGAAAGAGCCAGTTCGGTTCGCAGGCGATGAGGCCGAAGGGCGAGGCCTGATGTTGCCGGGCGAGACGTCCCGCCAGCGCGGGCAGGTCCGCCTCGAAGACCGCACCGGACGGGTGCCGGAGCGAAAAGGCCCCCGGCACCCTATAGCGCCGATCGCCGGATGCCGCCTGAAACAGCGCGATCTGCGCGCCGCAAAAGCCCGTATACATGACATTGTCCGACGAGAACGGGTTGGGGTCGGGCCGCCCGCGCCCCCAGAGGCTCTCGAGCGCCCAATAGCGCCAAACGCGGTGATCGCGCGCCTTTTCGATCAGGTTCACCTGCGCCTGTGTGAGATAGGCCCCGAGCGCCGGCAGCCGGTGCCGCTGGACCATGGCGAGCGCATAGCCGGCGAACTGCAGTTGATAGCGCAGGGCGGCGGACTGAAACGGGTCGAGCCGCTCGAACCCGTCGAAGCGCGCCAAAGGCTGCAAGGCGCGGTCGAGCAGGAAGCGCAGCCGGGCGAGATCGCTGTCGGACAGATCCGGTGGGAGCGCGGGTTCGGGCGCGGCGGGCGTGGCGTGCCAGCGCTTCGCCGGCGGAATCGGCGCGGGCGGGACCGCATATGGGCGGCGATACGAGAAGCCCAGCCCCGCCAGAGCGATCCCTGACGCCAGACCGAGCGCCGGAAGCCATGCGCTCTCCGCCGACAGGCATCCATGCGTAACGGCATAGGCGGCCGCGCCGATCGCCGAGGCGAGCCAGACCAGGGGCGGGGCCATGAGATTCCCGGTGGCGAACCAGAGAAACATGGCGAGACCGAAGGCCGCCGCGACCGCACCGCCTATCCCGAGCGCCGTGGTGTCGATCTGCGAGCCGAGCCCGCCGCACAGGCTGAAGCCGCCGCCCGGAAACGCCAGACCGAGCCCGAAGGCTTGCAGCGCCTGCGCATCTGTCGCCGAGAGAAGGCCCGCGCCCACCCACAGCGCGCCGATCACCAGAAGCGAGCGCCCGATGCGGCGGCGCGACACCGGCCCGCGTGGACCCAGCCGAGGCAGAGTCCCTAAAAGGCCGACCCGCCTTGCGATCGACACCTGGCTCACGCCGCCACGGCCTCGGCGGGCAGCGCGCCGAAGCGGCGTTGGCGGGTGGCGAAGTCGCGCAGCGCCTCCTTCAGATGCTCCGGCTGGAAGTCCGGCCAGAGCCGGGGCGTGAAGAGGAGTTCGGCATAGGCGCTCTCGAACAGGAGAAAGTCGCTGAGCCGCTGGTCGCCGCCCGTGCGCACGATCAAATCGACATCCGGCGCACCCGATGACACCAGCGCCGCAAAATCCTCGCGCGTCGTCTCGGACGTCGCCTGTCGCGCCGCCTGGAGGATGGCGTCGCGCGCCGAATAATCGAAGGCGATGCGAAGATGCAGTGCGCTGGCTTTGGCGGAGCGGGCTTCGGCGGTTGCGATCGCGCGGCGCAGCGAGGCGGAGAGGCGGTCGCGCCGGCCGATCACCGAGAGCCGCACGCCGGACGCGGCGAGCGCCTCGATCTCCTCCGCGAGATAGGATTTCATGAGCGACATGAGAACTGCGACTTCTGGCGCCGGGCGCTGCCAATTGTCGCCCGAAAAGGCGTAGAGCGTCAGCGTGCCGACGCCCATGTCCTTTGCCGCTTCCGCGATCGGCCGGATCGCGCGCACGCCGGCGCGGTGACCCTGGCTGCGCGACAGGCCGCGCTGCGTGGCCCAGCGCCCGTTGCCGTCCATGATCAGACCGAGGTGCATTCCGTGATGAAAAGCGCTTTGCATTGCAAAGTCTCCGGTTAAATAAAAAGGGGAGGGTTCAGGCGGGTTTGGGGGAGAGGTCTGTCTGGCCGCGCTTCGACGCGCTGGCGGCGTCGCGCACCACCTGTTCCAGAATGGCGAGATAGTCGAGAAAGCTTTCGCGGCCCTTCTCGGTCAGAAAGCAAGTCGTCACCGGCCGCTTGCCGCTGAAGCTCTTGTCGATGCGCACGAAGCCGGCCTCTTCCAGAACCTGGAGATGGCGGCTGAGATTGCCGTCCGTCAGGCCGCAGAGGCGCTTGAGATCGGCAAAGCCGAGACCCTTGGGCTGCCCGGCGAGCGAGGTCATGACGCCGAGGCGCGCCTTTTCATGAATCACGCGGTCGAGCCCGTCATAGGCGAAGGGGGCGGACGTCTCAGAGCCCGGCATGGCCAGACCCCGAAGCGCGATGGATGACGAGGGCCAGAATGGTCTGGCCGATGGCGAAGGGCAGGGCCATGGCCCAGGGCGAGATCGTGGATTGGCCGGCCAGCATCATCATCACCGCAAAGCCGCAGACGAAGTACCAAGCCGCTGCCAGCATCGCGCCCCTCGGCAGGGACGGAGCGGCGGCAAACAGGCCGAGCCCGACCAGAACCTGCCACAGACCGGGGATCAGCCAAGCTTGATCGGGCGAGAAGCGGGCGATGATGGCGGCGAAGGCCGCCCCCGCAAAGCCGGCCGGCAGAAAGTGCTGGATCGCCTGATGCAGCATCGCGTCGGCCAGGCCGCCATGGGCGCGGCCGGTGCGCAGCACCATCTCCACCGCGATCAGCACCACGCAAAGAACGGCGGCGAGGATCCACCCGACAAAGAAGGCAAGGGCGGTGGCAGGCGGAACCAGGAGCTGAAGCCCGGCCGTCGCGAGCGCGATCCCGGCCGTGGCGGCCAGTGCTGTCGGGCCGAAGCCCCGGAACTCGGTTCCAGCCGCCATGCGGCGGCGGATCGCCTCGATGTCGGCCAGGGCCTCGTTCAGCTCGCGCATCCCAAACTCCAGGAACTTTACATCGCAAAGTATACTGTGATGCCGAGAAATTGCAAGCCGGCTCGCGCGGGAAAACCCCATCAGAGCCGTGAATCCCTCAGACGCCATCGATTCCGAAAATGAATTGGCCGGCCGGCGCGCCGTGCGGGAGAATCGCCCGCATGATCACGCATCGCTACCGCCTCTATATCGAACGCAGGGATGCGGACCGGAACATGGCCCGCTTCTACAGCCTGTCGATCGAGCCGAGCCTGTTCGGGGAAATCTGCCTCGTGCGCCGATGGGGGCGGATCGGCACGCACGGGCGCTCCATGACGCATCCTTGCGAAACCGAAGGTGCCGCCGTGCTCCTGTTCCTCGACCTCCTGCGCCAGAAGCGTCAGCGCGGCTATGCCACCTTGGGCAGCCCGTCGATGCGTTGCGCGGCGCCTGAGCGGATGCCGGGCGGGACGCAATGCGCGTCCGCCATAAGATAAACGGATCGTCGCCCGGAGGGACGAGCTTCGGTGGAGCTTTTGGCACTGACCTCGAACTGCGGCCCGGTTTGGTAGGTTGGGTGCAACTGCCCTGGGCTTATCTTTGGACGATGTGGAGGGCTGTCGCACTCGTGTCGTCTTGCGGATTTCCAGTGGGAGGCCGCGTCCGGCTTGGACCGAAGACCGCTATCCTCCCGTTTCCAGCCGGTAGCGGCTGCCGGGATAGAGAAGGCGCACGGTGGAGACGACGCCGGACTCGCACCAGGTGCGACGGCGCACGAGAAGGCAGGGCTCCGACTTGGCGATGGCGAGAAGCTTGCACTCCCAAGGCGTGGCGCTGATCGCCTCGATGACCTGCTCGGCCCGCACGATGGGCGCGACGGCCGAGAGATAGCTGTTGGGCGTGACGAGGGTGAAATCCTGCGCGCCATAATCCGGCGCAAAGCGCAGATGAACGAAGCGGTCCTCGATCTGGATCGGCAATTCGTCCTCGCGGTGGACGATCACCGAATGCGCCACCCGCGTTCCGGTCTCGACCTCCAGCGTTTCGGCCAGTTCCGGTCCGCAGACTTCCTCCTGCAGGAGGATGATCTGAGCCGAATGCGCGCCGCCCCGCGCGCCGATCTCGTCCGCGATATTGGGAACGCCCTGAAACAGCGAGCTGCGCTTCTTGGGCGCGACGAAGGAGCCCTTGCCCTGGATGCGCAGCAGGAGACCCTCGGTCGCGAGTTCCCGAAGGGCGCGGTTCACCGTCATCCGGCTGACGCCCAGCATCTCCACGAACTCGTTTTCCGAGGGCACGCGGTGGCCCGCCGGCCATTCGCCCGACTCCACCCGGCCGCGCACATGGTCCTTCAGCGTCTCGTAGAGCGGGCGCTGCGGCTCCGACCGGCCCTCGCTGGCGTCTTCGATCGACAGGCTCGAACCCTCCCTTGGCATCACGTCCCTCGAATATAAAGACAAGTTCGCACCGTTTCGCCAGAGCCGACTTGCAGCCGACCCAAAAATCGGCAATCTTGTATAGGCAACCTACCCGATCTTGGACCTGTCATGCGATCACCCACCTCGCGTTTCCTTTGTCCGATGGCGCTTCTGTCCGATGGCTGGGCGCGCAACGTCGCGATCGATATCGGGGCCGACGGACGCATCGCGGCGGTGACGTCCGGGTCGGTGTCGGCGACGGGCGAGCGACTGGCCGGGCCGGTGGTGCCCACGCTGTCGAACCTTCATTCGCACGCCTTCCAGCGCGCCATGGCGGGGCTGGCCGAGCGGGCGGGGCCGGGCGACGACAGCTTCTGGACTTGGCGCACGCAGATGTATCGCACGGTCGCGCTGATGCGCCCGGAGGATATCGAGGCGATCGCGGCCAAGCTCTATGTCGAGATGCTGAAGGGCGGCTTCTCGCGTGTCGCGGAGTTCCATTACCTCCACCATGGCGCGGGCGGCGTGGCCTATGCCGACCCCGCCGAAACCTCGCATCGCATCCTCGCTGCGGCGGCCACGGCCGGCATCGGCCTCACACATCTGCCGGTCTTCTACGCCCATTCGAATTTCGGCGGCGCGGAGCCGGGCGAGGGGCAACGGCCGTTTCTGCATGATGTCGACGGGTTTCTGGCGCTTCTCGACCGGCTCGCCCCGGCCTGCCGCGAGGCGGGCGCGACATTGGGGCTGGCGCTCCATTCGCTGCGCGCCGCAGCCCCCGGCGAGATCGCCGCGATCCTGGCGGCGGAGACGACGGGCGGGCCGATCCACATTCACGTCGCTGAACAGGAGCGCGAGGTCGAGGATTGCCTCGCCTGGAGCGGTCGGCGGCCGGTGGAATGGCTGCTGGATGAGGTGGACGTGAACGAGCGCTGGTGCGCCATCCACGCCACGCATATGACACCGGATGAGACGCAGCGCTTGGCCGCCTCCGGCGCGGTGGCGGGCCTGTGCCCGGCGACCGAAGCCAATCTCGGCGACGGCATTTTTCCCGCGACCGCCTTCCGGGCCGCCGGCGGCCGGCTCGGCATCGGCACCGACAGCCATGTGGCCACCAGCGTCGCGGAAGAACTTCGCCTTCTGGAATATGGACAGCGCCTGCGCGATCGACGCCGCAACCGCCTCGTGGCGGGGCCGGGCTCCTCGGCCGGGCGCACCTTGTTCGACGCGGCGCTGGCGGGCGGGGCGCAAGCCTGCGGTCTGGCCGAACACGGGCTCTGCGTT
>NZ_BBWM01000018.1:0-22332 GCF_001463805.1 Aureimonas sp. D3
GCCTGCGGTCTGGCCGAACACGGGCTCTGCGTTGGCGCGCCCGCCGATTTCGTCGTGCTGGACGGCGGCCATCCCTTCATCGCGGCCGCGATGGACGGGGAGGAGGGCGACACCATCCTCGACCGCTGGCTCTTTGCCGCCGCCGATGTCGTGCGCGATGTCGTGGTCGGCGGGCGCTTCGCCATCACCGAGCGCCGCCATGCCGCCGACGAGGCGATCGACGCCGCCTTTCTGCGCACGCTGCGGCGGCTGCGATGACCGGCGCGCTCATAGTCCATTCCGCCCTTTCAGGAGAGCTGCGATGAGCCAAGTCTTGACCAATGCGCGCCTTGCGACTCTGGCGGAAGGTTCCGCCGGGCTCGGCTTCGTGGAAGACGGCGCGGTGCTGATCGAGAACGGGCGCATCGCCTATGCCGGGCCGCGCGCCGGGCTGCCGGCTCACGAGGGCGCTGATGTCATCGATTTGGGGGGGCGCTGGGTCACACCGGCGCTGATCGACTGCCACACGCATCTTGTTCATGGCGGCAACCGCGCACGCGAGTTCGAGATGCGGCTGGCGGGCGCGAGCTACGAGGAGATCGCGCGGGCGGGCGGGGGCATCGTGTCGTCGCTGGCGGCGACGCGCGCGCTGTCCACTGAGGCGCTGGCCGAGACGGCATTGCCCCGGCTGGATGCGCTGTTAGCCGAGGGTGTTTCGACGGTCGAGACCAAGTCCGGCTACGGGCTGGAGATCGAGGCGGAATGCCGGATGCTGGAGGCCGCGCGCCGGCTCGAAACCTTGCGCCCGGTGCGCGTGCGCACCAGCTGGCTCGCCGCCCATGCGCTGCCGCCGGAATATAAGGATCGCAAGGCCGACTATCTCCGGGAGGTCGCGATCCCCGGCCTTCACGAGGCGCATCGGCGCGGGCTGGTGGATGCGGTGGACGGGTTCTGCGAGGGCATCGCCTTCTCGGCCGAGGAGATGGCCGAGGTCTTCGAGGCCGCGCGCGCGCTCGGCCTGCCGGTGAAGCTCCATGCCGAGCAGCTGTCCCATGCCGGCGGCGCGGCGATGGCCGCCCGCTACGGAGCCCTGTCGGCCGATCATCTGGAATATGCGACGGATCAGGACGCGGCGGCGATGGCCGCCAGCGGTACGGTCGCCGTGCTCCTGCCCGGCGCTTACTACTTCATTCGCGAGACCGTGACGCCGCCGATCGACCTTTTCCGCCGCGCCGGCACGCACATGGCGCTTGCCACCGACTGCAACCCTGGCACCTCGCCGCTGACCTCGCTGCTTCTCACCATGAACATGGGCGCGACCCTGTTCCGCCTGACGGTCGAGGAATGCCTCGCCGGCACGACGCGCGAGGCCGCTCGGGCGCTTGGGCTTCTGGCCGAGACGGGGACCATCGAGGCCGGCAAGTCGGCCGATCTCGCGGTCTGGAACGTCGGGAGCCCGGCGGAACTGGTCTACCGCATCGGCTTCAACCCGCTTCACATGAGCGTCTTCAAAGGGACTCAGGTCTTAAAACCGGAAAGGATGTCCGCTTGAGCCTCGTCGAGATTCATCAGGGCCCATCGCCCGTCATTCTCGGTCTGCCCCATACCGGCACCGAGGTTCCCGCCGACATTTTCGCGCGGCTGAACGAGAACGGCCGGCTTCTCGCCGACACGGACTGGCATATCGAGCGCCTCTATGACGGGCTCTTGCCGGGTGCCACGACCGTTCGCGCCACGTTCCATCGCTATGTGATCGACGCCAATCGTGACCCGTCGGGCGCGAGCCTGTATCCCGGCCAGAACACGACCGGGCTCGTCCCGCTGACCGATTTTGACGGCGTGCCGATCTGGCGCGAGGGCGAGGAGCCGGACGAGGCCGAGATCGCCCGGCGGCGGGACGCGTTTCACAAGCCTTATCACGAGGCGCTGGCGGGCGAGATCGCGCGCGTGAAGGCGCTGCACGGCTTCGCCATTCTCTACGACTGCCATTCGATCCGCTCCACCATCCCCTTCCTGTTCGAAGGTCGCTTGCCCGATTTCAACATCGGCACGGACAATGGCGCGACCTGCGCGCCCGAGATCGAGCGCGTGGCGGCCGAGACCTGCGCGGCGGCGACAAGCTATACCTCCATCCTCAACGGCCGCTTCAAGGGCGGCTGGACGACGCGCCATTACGGTCGGCCCGCCGATCGGGTTCACGCGATCCAGATGGAACTCGCCCAAGCGACCCATCTCGCCGCCGAGGGCCCGCCCTTCGCCTATGACGAGGCGCGCGCCCAGCCGCTGCGCGCGGTCCTTTCCACGCTTCTCACCCGCATCGAGGCGCTCGGCGCCGGTTTGAAAGGTTGAACGCCATGTCGAACGCCAACCCGCGCCACAACGCGCGCACCGTGCGCGCCGCCACCGGGACGGAGCTTTCGGCCAAGAGCTGGCTTACCGAAGCCCCGCTGCGGATGCTCATGAACAATCTCGACCCGGACGTGGCCGAGAACCCGCACGAGCTGGTGGTCTATGGCGGCATCGGCCGCGCCGCCCGCACCTGGGACGATTTCGACCGGATCGTCTCGACGCTGCGCAGCCTGACCGAAGACGAGACGCTGCTGGTCCAATCGGGCAAACCGGTCGGCGTCTTCCGCACGCACAAGGACGCGCCGCGCGTCATCATCGCCAATTCCAACCTCGTGCCGCACTGGGCGACCTGGGACCATTTCAACGAGCTGGATAAGCGGGGCCTGGCCATGTACGGCCAGATGACCGCCGGCTCCTGGATCTATATCGGCACGCAGGGCATCGTGCAGGGCACCTACGAGACCTTCGTGGAGGCCGGTCGCCAACATTATGACGGAAGCCTCAAGGGCAAGTGGGTGCTGACCGGGGGCTTGGGCGGCATGGGCGGCGCGCAGCCGCTGGCCGCGGTCATGGCCGGCGCGTCCTGCCTTGCCATCGAATGCAATCCGGACTCGATCGAGTTCCGCCTGCGCACCCGCTATCTCGACGAGAAGGCCGAGACGCTGGACGAGGCCATGGCGCTGATCGAGCGCTGGACGGCGGCGGGCGAGGCCAAATCGGTGGGGCTGCTCGGCAATGCCGCCGAGATCCTGCCCGAGATGGTGAAGCGCGGCATCCGCCCCGACATCGTGACCGACCAGACCTCGGCGCACGACCCAATCAACGGCTATCTGCCGGCGGGCTGGACCATGGGCGAATGGCGCGCCAAGCGGGAGAGCAACCCGAAGGCGGTGGAGCGGGCGGCGCGCGCCTCCATGCGCACCCATGTCGAAGCCATGCTCGCCTTCCACCACGCGGGCGTGCCGACGCTCGACTATGGCAACAACATCCGTCAGGTCGCCAAGGACGAGGGGCTGGAGAACGCCTTCGACTTCCCCGGCTTCGTGCCGGCCTATATCCGCCCGCTCTTCTGCCGGGGCGTCGGCCCGTTCCGCTGGGCGGCGCTCTCGGGCGACCCGGAGGACATCTACAAGACCGACGCCAAGGTGAAGGAGCTTCTGCCGGACAATCACCATCTCCACCGCTGGCTCGACATGGCGCGCGAGCGCATCGCCTTCCAAGGCCTGCCGGCGCGCATCTGCTGGGTGGGCCTCGGCGATCGTCACAAGCTCGGCCTCGCCTTCAACGAGATGGTTCGGAACGGCGAGCTGAAGGCCCCGGTCGTGATCGGCCGCGACCATCTGGATTCGGGCTCGGTCGCCTCGCCCAACCGCGAAACGGAAGCAATGAAGGACGGCTCGGACGCCGTCTCCGACTGGCCGCTCCTCAATGCGCTTCTCAACACCGCGTCGGGCGCGACCTGGGTGTCGCTCCACCATGGCGGCGGCGTCGGCATGGGCTTCAGCCAGCACTCGGGCATGGTGATCTGCGCCGACGGCACGGACGACGCGGCGCGCCGGCTGGAGCGCGTTCTCTGGAACGACCCCGGCACGGGCGTCATGCGCCATGCGGACGCGGGCTACGACATCGCCCTCGACTGCGCCCGCGAAAAGGGCCTGCGCCTGCCGGGTATTCTCGGCAACTGAGCGTTCACGGGTGGGGGCGGCGGGCATGATCGCCGCATCCGCCCGGTTGCCGCGCTCCCACGCGTGATCCGCAGAAGCCCTCCCGTCGCCGGGCGGGCTTCCCCTTCCGTTCCATGACTCGTCGAGGCGAACGATGCGCGTTCTCAAAAGCGCCGAGCACAAGCGCATGGCCTGGAAGAACGGCGGCGGCGAAACGGTGGAGGTCTTCGTGCATCCGCCGGGCGCTGATCTGTCCGACTTCGACTGGCGCGTGTCCATGGCCCATGTCGCCGCCGATGGCCCCTTCTCGTGTTTCGAGGGGATTGACCGGACGCTGGCGCTTCTGGAGGGCGAGGGGATGCGCCTCGCGATCGAGGGGCAGGGCGAGGTGCTTCTGACGCTGGCGAGCCCGCCTCTGAGTTTCCCCGCCGACGCGCCGACACAGGCTGCGCTCACCGGAGGACCGATCACCGATCTCAACGTCATGACCCGGCGCCGCGTGCTCCGGCATCAGGTCGAGCGGCTTGCCCTTGATGCGGGCCAAAGCCTCCATCTGCCGCCCCGACCCGCGCGATGGTGGCTCTTGCTTGCCACCGGCTCTTGCCGGATCGAAGCATCCGGCGAGTCCGTTTCGCTCGCCGCCCATGACAGCTTGATGGGTGAGGGGGCTCTGCCGACCCTCGCGATCCACTCCGCCGAGACGCCCGTGACACTCTTCGCCATCACGATCGCACCCTGACGCGGCGCGGGGCGTCATTCGTCGGATTGTCCGCACCGTCGCCCTGCGGCCGCCCCCGAACGCGTCCGCGTCCCGTCACGACGCCTCAAGACGCCGAGGAGCGGGGCCGGTGGAGCCGCGCAGGTCCAGGATATTGGGAAGGACGTGGCGGGTCGGGGCCGGCGGCGCGTCGGCGTCGATGGCCGAGAGCAGGACGCGCGCGCCGGTGCGCCCCAATTCGAAACGCGGCTGGCGGATGGTGGAGAGGGCCGGGCGGCAGAAATCGGCGAATTCGATGCCGTCGAAGCCGAGCACGGACAGATCGTCCGGCACGCGGATTCCCGCGTCCTGAACCGTGTTGAGAAAGCCGATCGCGCTTTCATCCGACACGGCCATTACGGCGGTGGCGCGCCGATCACCCGCGAGAAAGGCGCGCGCGGCCGCCGCGCCGTAGTCGAGCGAGAAGTCGCCGCCCCCGGCCCGCGTCAGGCCGAGGCCCGGACCCGCCGCCTCGAAGGCGCGCGCGAGGGCGCCCCAGCGCACGATCTCGTTGTAATTCTCGGCCGGCCCCGGAAGATAGAGAATGTCGCGGTGGCCGAGCGCGAAGAGCTGATGCAGCGCTCGCTCCATGCAGACGTCCTCGTCGGTCAGGACCGCGTGCGTGCCCTCCATGGCGGCGCAGAGCGAGACGAGCGGCAGGCCGGCGTCGAACACCGAGCGCCCGTCGGCCACGGCCACGAAATCCGACAGGAACACCGCGCCGTCGATCGTGCCCGAGAACATCATGTCCACGAGTTGCCGGCTGCGGTCCTGACCCTCGCTGTCCATATTGGCAAGCACCATGGCATAGCCGGCTGCGGACAACTCGGCGTCGAGCCCGCGCAGCACTTCGGCGAAGAACGGCGCGCTCCAGCGCTTGCGCGTGACCACGAGCACGGTGCGGCTGCGCTTGACGCGCAGCTGGCGCGCGGCCGCGTTGGGCGTATAGCCGAGCTTGGCGACGGCGGCCCGAACGCGCGCGCGCAGTTCCGGGCGGACCTGTTCGGGGTTCGCGAGCGCGCGGCTGACGGTGGCCGTCGAAACGCCCGCCTCGCGCGCCACGTCGCCGATCCGTGCCGTGCGATTGTCTTTCACGTCCAAAGTCATGCTGCTCCGCAAAATCGAATTTCCCGAGACGATGCTTGTAACCGATTACACTGTCGAGTAGCATTGCGATTGTAATCGATTACATCAGTCGAACAAAGCCGTCTCTGGGAGGAGAGTCCATGTTGAAACTGATGCGAGGTGCCCTTTGGGGCGCCACGATGTCTTGCGCGCTCTTGTCGGGTGCTCAGGCGCAGGAGCCTTTGCGGGCCGAAGTCATGCACTGGTGGACCTCGGGCGGCGAGGCGGCCGGCGTGCGCGTCTTCGCCGATGCCTACCAACAAGCGGGCGGCACCTGGGTGGACGCGGCCATTGCGGGCGGGCAGAACCTGCGCGCCGCCGCCATCAACCGCATCGTCGGCGGCAATCCGCCCACCTCCTCGCAGTTCAACACCGGCCGGCAGTTCGACGATCTCGTGGGGCAGGGGCTCCTGGTGGATCTCGACGCGGTGGCCATGCGCGAGAAATGGCGCGACGTGATGCCCGGCCCGATCGCGGACGCCGCCTCGCGCGAGGGGAAGTTCTACGCCGTGCCGGTGAATATTCACGGCCATAACTGGATGTTCTACAAGACCGAGACCTTCGAGAAGGCCGGCATCAGTCAAGCACCCAAGAGCTTCGACGAATTCTTCGCCGACATGGACAAGCTGAAGGCGGCCGGCCTCACGCCCATCGCCTGGGGCGGCCAGCCTTGGCAGGAAGCGCTGGTGTTCGACGCGGTGTTGCTCGGCGAAGGCGGCAAGGACCTGTTCCTGAAGGTCTATCGCGACAAGGACGAAGCGGCCGTCCAGTCGGACGATTTCAAGCGTGTCGCCCGCACCTTCCACCGGATGCGCGATTATGTCGATGCCGGCGCGCCGGGGCGCAACTGGAACGACGCGACCAACATGGTGATCACCGGCCAAGCGGGCGTCCAGATCATGGGCGACTGGGCCAAGGGCGACTTCATCGCGGCCGGCATGACGCCGGGCAAGGAAGCGGGATGCGCGCTTCTGCCGGGCCAGGACGCCTATCTCATGGGCGGCGATGTCTTCGTCTTTCCCAAGCAGACGGGCGCGGCGGCGGCGACTGAGGCGCAAGAGCTTCTTGCCAAGACGCTGCTCGACCCCGCCACGCAGATCGCCTTCAACGAGAAGAAGGGCTCGATCCCGGTTCGCACCGATGTGGACGTGTCGAAAATGGATGCCTGCGCGCAGCACGGCGCGGCGCTCGTGAAGGACAAGGCCAACCAGATCCCCTCGATCAACTTCCTCGTCTCCGCCGACACGGTCGGCGCCCTGCAGGACACGATCACCTCCTATTTCAACGACCCGTCCGCGACCGACGAGGACTTCGCCGCCGACTTCGCCTCCGTGATCGGCGCCGCTCAGTAAGCCAAGGGGCGGGGCTGCGCGCCGCGCGGCTCCCCCCTGCCTGAACGCTCGAAAAAAGGAGGCCCGCCCATGGCGATGCGCATTCGGCGCTCGGCCGCTCCGGCGGTCGCGCTGTCCCCCACCATCCTCATCGTCCTTCTCGCCTATGTCGGGACGATGGGCTGGACGGTCTGGATGTCCCTGACCAATTCCCGGCTCCTGCCGGTCAACACATTCGTCGGCACCCAGCAATATGAGCGCCTGTTCGGCGATCCGCGCTGGCTCGTCTCGCTCCAGAACATGGCGCTGTTCGGCGTCCTGTTCATCGGCTTCTGCCTCGCGCTCGGCTTTCTGCTCGCGGTCGCGATCGACCAGCGGGTGCGCGGCGAAGACGGGCTTCGCACCATCTTCCTTTATCCGCACGCCATGTCCTTCATCGTCACCGGCCTCGTCTGGCAATGGATGATGAACCCGACGCTCGGCATTCAAGAGGCGGTTCAGGCGCTCGGCTGGACGAGCTTCCGCTTCGACTGGGTGGTTCGGCGCGACATGGCGATCTATGCCGTGGTGATCGCCGGCGTCTGGCAGTCGGCGGGCCTCGTCATGGCGCTGATGCTGGCGGGCCTGCGGGGTGTCGACGAAGACCTCTGGAAGGCAGCGCGGGTGGACGGCATTCCGCCCTGGCGGGTCTATACCTCCATCGTCCTGCCGCTGCTTAAGCCCATGATCATCACGTCGGTCGTGCTGCTCTCGATCGCGGTGGTGAAGGTCTACGATCTCGTGGTGGCGCTCACCAATGGCGGGCCGGGCACCGCGACGGCGGTGCCTGCCAAATATGTGATGGACTACCTGTTCGAGCGCCAGAATATCGGCTTGGCGGCGGCCGCCTCGACCGTCCTTCTCGTCACGGTCCTCTGCGTTCTCACGCCCTGGATCTATGCCGAATATTTCCGCAAAGAGCGGGGAGGCGCCTGATGACCACGCTCGACACGCTTTCGCCCGTCACGCTCGACCGCGCGGCCAGCCATCGCGGCGCGCGGCCCCGGCGTCTCACCGCCGGCCGCCTCGGCCTCTACGCCTTCTTGAGCATCGCGGCGGCCTTCTTCCTTCTGCCGCTCTACATCATGGTGGTCACTTCGCTGAAGACGATGGACGAGGTGCGCCTCGCCAATATCTTCGCCTGGCCGTCCGACCCGAGCTTTCAGGCCTGGGTCACCGCCTGGTCCAGCGCCTGCACCGGGCTCGACTGTTCGGGCATCCAGGCCGGGTTCCTGAACTCGGTGAAGATCCTCATTCCCTCGGTCGTCGCCTCGATCGCGCTGGGCTCGGTCACGGGCTATGCGCTCTCGCTCTGGCGGGTGCGTGGGGCGAACGTTCTGTTCGTCGTGCTGCTGCTCGGGGCCTTCATTCCCTATCAGGTCTTCATCTATCCGCTGGTGCGCCTGTTCTCGGCCATCGGCATCTATGGCTCGCTGCCGGGCATCGTGCTCGTCCACGTCATTTTCGGCCTGCCGGTGATGACGCTCCTGTTCCGCAATTTCTATGCGGGGCTGCCGGCCGAGCTGTTCAAGGCGGCGCGCATCGACGGGGGCGGCTTCTGGCGCATCTTTCTCCACGTGATGCTGCCCATGTCCACGCCCATGCTGGTGGTCGCCGTGATCCTTCAGGTCACCGGCATCTGGAACGACTTCATCCTCGGCCTCGTCTTCGCCGGCCGGGAGAACCTGCCGATGACGGTGCAGCTCAACAATATCGTCAATTCGGCCCAGGGCGAGAAGCTCTACAACGTCAACATGGCGGCGACGATCCTCACGGCCCTCGTGCCGCTCGTCGTCTATCTCCTGTCCGGCCGCTGGTTCGTTCGGGGCATCGCAGCGGGGAGCGTGAAGGGATGATGATGTCCACGATCAAGGCGCCGAGCGTCGCGGTTCGCGAACTCGACATTTATTACGGCTCGCTCCGGGCCATCGACAAGCTCGACCTCGAAGTGCGCCAGGGCGAATTCCTCGTGCTGCTCGGGCCGTCCGGTTGCGGCAAGTCCACGCTGCTCAACGCCATCGCCGGGCTTCTCGACATCACGGACGGGCAGATCTGGATTTCGGGCCGCAACGTCACCTGGGCCGAGCCGAAGGACCGGGGCATCGGCATGGTGTTCCAGTCCTACGCGCTCTATCCGCGCATGAGCGTGGAGGACAATCTGTCCTTCGGCCTGCGCATGAACGGCACGTCCAAGGCCGAGATCGCCCAGCGCGTGGCACGGGCGGCCAAGATGCTGCAACTGGAGCCCTATCTCAAGCGCAAGCCGGCCGAGCTGTCCGGCGGCCAGCGCCAGCGCGTCGCCATCGGCCGGGCCTTGGTGCGCGAGGTCGATGTCTTCCTGTTCGACGAGCCCCTCTCCAATCTCGACGCCAAGCTGCGCGCCGAACTGCGCGTCGAGATCAAGCGCCTGCATCAGAGCCTCGGCAATACGATGATCTATGTCACGCATGATCAGATCGAGGCGCTGACCCTGGCCGACCGGATCGTCGTCATGAAGGGCGGCGTGATCCAGCAACTCGGCGGCCCGATCGAGGTCTATCAGAAGCCGGTGAACCGCTTCGTCGCGGGTTTCATCGGCTCGCCCGGCATGAACTTCCTCGAAGGCCGGCTGGAGAATGGTGCCTTCCGCACCGGCGATCAGGCCATTCCCCTGGCCGGATATGAGTTTGCCGGCGGCGCCGCGCCCTCGGGCGAGGCGAGCCTCGGCCTTCGCCCCGAGCATCTTCGTTTGGGCTCGGAGCCCGGCCCTGGCCTCGTGCCCGCCATGGGGGCGGTCGAGGTGGTCGAGCCCATGGGGGCGGACACGCTTCTCTGGACCCGGCTCGGCGGCCAGCCCATCGCCATCCGCACGGACGGGTCGAACAGCCCCCGCGTCGGCGATCCGCTGCCCTTCCTGATCGACCTGCCACGCGCCTCGCTCTTCGGCCCGGACGGCGCGCGGCTCTAGAGCGCCGCCCCTCTCACACCTGATCCACGCTCGACGCCCGCGCCCCTTCGGCGCGGGGCCGGCTCGGTGCGGCCCGATTTTCCCATCCCGATGTCCCAAGGAGTGTCCCGATGACAACCCTCTCCATGCAGCTCTACTCCGCCCGCAACGCGCCACCGCTGGCCGATCAGCTGCGCGATCTCGCCGCCCTCGGCTATCAGGATGTCGAGTGCTTTCGCGGGCTTTACGACGATGTGCCGGCGCTCAAAGCCATACTGGACGAGAACGGGTTGACGGCCCGCAGCGGCCATTTCAGTGTCGATCTCCTGGAGGGCGAGTTCGACCGCACTGTTGAGATCGCGCGCACGCTCGGCAACGAGATCGTCGTTCTGCCCTATCTCCTGCCCGATAGCAGGCCCTCGGACGCCGAAGGCTGGAAGGCGTTCGGCGCGCGGGTCGGCGCGGTCGCGCGCCGGCTGAAGGGCGAGGGGCTGCGCACGGCCTGGCACAATCACGATTTCGAATTGCGCATGGTGGAAGGCGGCGGGCGGCCGCTCGACCATATTCTGGACGCCGACCCCGCGATCGAATGGGAGGCCGATCTCGCCTGGGTCGTGCGCGGCGGCGAGGACCCGGCCGCATGGCTGCGCCGCTATGCCGGCCGCGTCGCCGCGCTCCATGTCAAGGACATCGCGCCCGCCGGCACCAAGACGGATGAGGACGGCTGGGCGGATGTGGGCGAAGGCACGCTCGATTGGGCCGCGCTCTGGCAGGACGGCAAGGCGGCGGGCGCGGACCTGATGGTCGCCGAACACGACAATCCCAGCGATTTCGGGCGTTTCGCCCGCACCACCATCCGCGCCTTCCAGCGCTTCGAAAACGGGAACTGACCCCATGGTGCAGCGTATCGGCCTCGTCGGATGCGGGGTCATTTCCGACATCTACCTGCGCAATGCCGCGCTCTTCCGCGACATTCGCTTCACCGCCTGCGCCGACATGCGGACCGAAGCGGCCGAGGCGCGTGCTTCTCAGTACGGGCTGCGCGCCCTGTCGCTGGACGAGCTCTATGCCAGCGACGAGTTGGACATCGTCCTCAACCTCACCAATCCGGACGCCCATGCCGGCGTCTCGCTGCGCGCGCTGGGCAGCGGCAAGCATGTCTATACCGAAAAGCCGCTCGCGACCTCGCTGGAGGACGGGCGCGCCATCGTCGCGCTTGCCCGCGAGAAGGGGCTCCAGGTCGGCTCAGCGCCCGACACGATCCTTGGCCCCGGCTTGCAGGATTGCCGCCGCCTGATCGACGACGGCACGACGGGCCGGGTCATCTCGGGCGTCGCCACCATCATGTCGCGCGGCATGGAGCACTGGCATCCCGCGCCCGCCTTCTACTTCAAGCCGGGCGGCGGCCCGATCCTCGACATGGGGCCTTACTATGTCGGCGCGCTGGTGACGTTGCTCGGGTCCGTCGCCAAGGTCACGGCGGTCGGGCGCGTCGGCCTGCCCGAGCGCGTGGTGACGGCCGAGGGGCCGAATGTCGGCCAGCGGATCGAGGTGGAGGTGCCGACCACGGTTCACGCCGTCCTCTCCTTCGAAAGCGGCGCGCAGGTGACGCTGCTCGCCAGCTGGGACGTCTGGAAACACGCCCACCTGCCGATCGAACTGCATGGCGAGGCCGCCTCGCTACGCGTGCCCGACCCCAACTTCTTCGGCGGGCGGATCGAGCGGGCGGAAAACCGCGACGAGTGGACCTCCAGCGACACGGCCGACCGCTTCTTCGGACAGGCGAACTACCCCTTCGCCAAGCCGCTCTACGCCAATTATCGCGGTCTGGGCCTCGCCGAGATGGCGCGGGCGATCGAGAGCGGTCGCCAAGCGCGCGTCAACGGCGAATGGGCGTTTCACGTTCTCGACGTGATGCTCGCCATCCTGCGCTCGGCGGATGAGGAGCGCGGCGTCGCCGTGGCGTCGCGCTGCGAGCGGCCCGAGCGCCTGAGCGACGAAGAGGCGCTGTCGCTGCTGAAGCGCGCTGAAGACTGAGCCGCCTCGGGTCTCGCCGACAAATGGAACGTCCCGCCCTCGGCCCCGAAAGGGTTGAGCGCGGGACGTGCCGGCTGATGAGGTTCGCTGTAGACGCGTCCGATACGCGCGGCCCACGATTGACAGGCTGTCCAAACGTCGCCGGCTCGACCGCTTTCAGGCCGCCGCGCGCCATGTCTCGGGCGAAGGGGCTGGCTGGCGGGAGGCCTCGGCGGCCTGCTGCTCCGCCACGTATCTTTCGGCCAGGGCCTGGAGCTGGTTCCCGCTCTGGCCGGCTTCGACGCCCGCCAGGATCACGCGCGCTTCGCCTTCGTTGACATGGAAGATCGCCATGCGGTCTTCCAGCCGCGCCGCTTCCGACGACAATTGCTCGGCGGTGGCCGCCATCTCGCCGGCCGCGCCGGCATTGGCCTGCGTCACCTGATCCAGCTGGCCGATCGCCTGGTTGATCTGATCGATGCCGACCGACTGCTCGCGGCAGGCCGCCGAGATTTCCGACACGAGTTCCGCCGTGCGCCGGATGTCGGGCACCAGCTTGTCCAGGCGCGCGCCCGCATCTTCCGCGACGATCAGCGTGCGCGACGACAGCGCTCCGATTTCGGATGCCGTCACCTGAGAGCGCTCGGCCAGCTTCCTGACCTCCGAGGCGACCACCGCAAAACCCCTGCCATGCTGCCCGGCCCGGGCCGCCTCGATGGCCGCGTTCAGGGCGAGAAGGTCGGTCTGACGGGCGATTTCCTGCACGAGAGCGATCTTCCCGGCGATCTCGCGCATGGCCTTGGTGGACTGCGCCACCGCCTCGCCCGTGGTGCCGGCATCTTCGGCGGCCCGCGCCGCGATCGTCTCTGTGGTCGAGGCGTTTCCGGCAGTCTGACGCACATTGGCGCTCATCTCTTCGATCGCGGCCGAGGCCTGCTCGCTGGCGGCCGCCTGTTCGGTCGAACCGGAAGACAGCTTCTGCGCCGTCGCGCAGGCTTGCTGCGAGCCGGACGCCACCTGCATCGCCGCGCCCTGCACCGCGTGCACCGTTCCCGCCAGACGAAGCCGCGTCTGGCACAGGCGCGTCAGGATATCGCCCAGCTCGTCGCGCCGCCCATGGACGATGCGGTGGGACAGGTCGCCGCTGGCGATCCGGTCCATGTTTTCGGTGAGCTGGCGCAGGCCGCTCGTGAGCGACAGAATGATCCAGCTTGCCAGCGCCGCGCCTAGAAGCGTCACCAAGGCGATACCCGCGACCAGCCAGAGCTGCATGGCGCCACTGCCCTCCGCCGGCGCGCCGGACAGGGTTCCGATGCTCAGCACATCAATACCACAGGTTGAAACGAGGATCAGGCCGAAACTGAGAGCGAGACGAGCTTTGATGGTGAGACGCATGGAAGGATTGTTCCGGGAGGGGTGCTTTGGGCGTTCGATAAAAGCTATCGCGAAAAGTTCCATGCTCGATTCTTGCACGGACTGCGAACGAAACCCGATCGCTTGGTTTGCACCTCATGAACGGCAGCTCGCAAATGCTAGGCATGTCTCGCCTTGCCTCGGGAGAGATCGTGGCCCTTCGCGCGGCGTCGATCTTGGCACCAAGCCCGGGCTCGAAACCGCAAGTGACGCGCTTTCCCGCCGGGCACGTCCTGCGCGTGTGCATTCGCGTCGTGTTGGTCCAGCGCGATTAAGTCGCCTTTGATAGTACCCGGCTAAACATAGGGAATACGGGTCCCGTGTTGAGCACGGCCGGGGGCATTGAGTCGCTCGTCTGACACCGCGCTGCGAAAGACCCTGGCCCATGCAACCTCAGACGATTGTGTCCGGGGCATTCAGCCCCTGTCGGCGGTGTGGCAACGAGGTGGTGGTGCTTAAGATCGAACGACGGGACGAGCCCGAAGACGTATACCGGGAACTGGTGGATGGTCTTGCGGGCAATGTCGTGCCCATGGTGATCTTGTGCGTCTTGCTGGTCGGGACCGGCACCTACGGCTTCTGGACCCATCCCAGCGTCTTCGTCCTGGTCGCGATGGCCGGCGGAGTTGCGGCAGCGCTGGTCAAGATCGCGATGGTCTTGGACCACCAGCGTCACCGCCTCGCCTATCGCCATGCGTCTCTCGATAAGGTTCGTCGGCATGAAACGCTCCACGGCGTTTCCACGATTGCGGTCAGTCTGGCCGTCAGCCTGTTTTCGGTCGCGATCTATTCTCTGCCCGATCCGGTGCTTCACCTCGCCCCCGTGTGCCTGTGGTTCGGCTACAGCGCGGGCCTGATCGCCCGTGTGTCGATCCGCCCCCGCATTGCCGGCGCCGCGATCCTGAGCTTGGGCCTTCCCAACACGCTCGCCATCGCCTCTCTGGGTACGCCTTCGCATCTGATGGTCGCGTTTGTTTTTGCCGTTTTCACCGCCGCCGGCACTCAAAGCGTGGGCTATGTCTATCAAACGGCGCGCGATGGCGTCGCCCTGCGGCTTCAACTGGCCGCGCTGGCCCGGCGCGATCCGCTGACCGGCCTTCTGAACCGACTCGGGCTGCGCGACGCTCTGGCCGCGCTGCCGCAGGGAGGGTGCCTTGCGATCGCCGTTTACGCTTTCGACCTCGACGGGTTCAAGGCGGTGAACGACGCATTCGGGCATCAGGCGGGCGATCGGCTCCTGGCGATCCTCGCCGCGCGCGTCCAGTCGAGCGTTCCCGAAGCCACGATCGTCGCGCGCACCGGCGGCGACGAGTTCGTGCTGGCGCAGATCGGCGTGAACGACCAGGAGGCGGTGCGGCGTCTGGCCGAGCGCATCCATCGCCAGCTGACGCGCCCCTGCGACATCGGGGTCGTCCGGCCGGTCACGGTCGGGCTTAGCCTCGGCTATACGACCGGACTGCTGTCGCAGGTGAGCCTCGACGATCTGATGCATCGGGCGGACGCGCGGTCCTACGCCGTCAAGCGCGGCGGTGGTGGCGTGCTTGGTCCCGGCGAGCACGTCCATCGCCAGCCCGCCGCGACGCCCCCCCCTCGCGCGGCGGGCTGTGACGCGGTGACGCGAGCCGCTTTTCAGCGGCGCTGCCGGGCGAACACCGGCCTCTTTCGAAGCGCTTGGCGTGCCCGGCCGCTCGTGTGATGGTCTCGGCTAAGCAGCCAGCCATTGCCTAGGAGCGCACGCGGGTGCCTAAGCTTGTGTGACCCGCGATGGGGCAGCGAGAGAGGCGCCGTGGACACGTCATCGGCTCAGGGAATTTGGCCCGCCGGGGAAAGCGAGATGGCCCGGCGCGTGCGGGCTCACGACTGGGCGCAGACGCCGCTCGGAGCGATCGAGACCTGGCCGCAGAGCCTTCGGACGGCGCTCGACATGGTGCTCGCCATGCCTCGCCCCACGACGCTCCTCTGGGGCCCCGAGCATGTCCAGATCTACAACGACGCCTATGTCACCATTGTTCGAACCCGGCATCCCGCCCTGCTGGGGCGCCCGGCGAGGGAGGGCTGGTCGGACGTCTACGACACGGCGCTGGCCCCCTTGCTGAAGATCACCCAGGCCGGGCAGGCGACGCGGCTCACCGACTTTCCCGTTCGACTCGAAGAATCGGACGGGCAGGTTGAAGAGCGCCTGTTCGACACCGACTGGTCGCCGGTTCCGGACGAATCCGGCCGGATCGTCGGCGCGCTTCAAACGCTGATCGAGACGACGGATCGGTTTCACGTGCAGACCGCCCTGCGCGAGAGCGAAGCACGGCACCGCCTTTTGATCGGGAGCTGGGCGCAGGCGGTCTGGGAAACCGACGCTGCGGGTGTGGTCGTGGCCGACAGTCCGAGCTGGCGCGCCTATACGGGCCAGAGCCTCGACGAATGGCTCGGCTATGGTTGGCTCGACGCGATCCATCCCCACGACCGCGCCTATGCCGAGCGACAATGGCGGGCGGCGATGGATGCGCGGGGGCTGGTGGATGCCGAATTTCGCCTGCGGTCCCCCGATGGCGGCTGGCGCTGGACCAATGTCCGCGCGGCCCCCGTGCTCGACGCGAAAGGGCGCATCGCGAAATGGGCTGGCATGAACATCAACATCGACGCACGCAAGCGAGCCGATGCGGTCCTGCGAGCGGGCGAGGAGCGGCACCGCACAGACCTGGAACAGCGCATCCAGGAGGCGACAGCCGAATTGAAAGCCGGTCGCGATCTCCTTCAGGGCACTCTGGATGCCTCGACCGACATGATCCAGGTCTTCGAGGCGATGCGTGACGAGGCGGGCGAGATCATCGATTTTCGCTGGGTGCTCAACAATCATACGTCCGAGAGCCGCTACGGGGAAGTGCGCGGCGAAAGCCTGCTGACGCGCAATCCCGGCGTCGTGGTTGAAGGAATTTTCGACGCCTTCAAACGCGTGACGCAAACGGGCCGGCCCGAGCAGGCCGAGCGCCACTATGTCCACGAGCAGTTCGACGGATGGTTCTACCAGTCGGTCGTGAAGCTGGGCGACGGCGTCGCCACGACGACGAAGGAGATCAGCGACTGGAAGACGGCGCAGGCCGAGTTGCTGCGCCTGAAGGAGGAGGCGGCGGCGACCCGGCTGCAAGCCAGCGAGGAGCGCTTCCGCTCCTTCGCCGAAAACTCGACCGACCCGCTCTGGATCGTCGACGCGCGGACGCGCCGGCTCGTCTATCTCAGCCCGGCCTTCGAACGCATCTGGGGCGAGCGCCGCGAGATCGTTCTCGACGATCTCTCGCGCTGGGTCGCATCGATCCATCCCGAGGATCGGAAGCGGGCTCTCGCCGCGCTGCCGGGCGCGCTCGCCGGCGACCATATCCAGATCGTCTATCGCATCCGGCGCTTCGACGACGGGCGCATCCGCTGGATTCAGGACAGAGGCTTTCCGATTCGCAGCCCCGCCGGCGAGATCACCCATGTCGGCGGCATTAGCCAGGACGTGACCGAGCACCGGGAAATGGCGGAGCAGCTTCGCCAGAACCAACGGCGGCTCTGGACGGTGATCGAGGGTATCCCCCAGCTCGTCTGGCGGTCTCTCGATTCCGGCCAGTGGACATGGGCGAGCCCGCAATGGTGCGACGTCACGGGCCAGACCCTTGCGCAAAGCCAAGGTTACGGCTGGCTGGATGCGCTGCATCCCGAGGATCGCAGCCGAGCCCTGGCCGGCTGGGAGCGGGCCGATGGCTCCTCGCATCTCGATATGGAAACGCGTCTCTTCCATGCCGGAGAGGGGCGGTATCGCTGGTTTCAGACGCGCGCTCTTCCGGTGCGGGACGAAGCGGGGCAGATCGTGGAATGGCTCGGCACATCCACCGCCATCGACGACATGCGCCAGCTTCGGGAGCGCCAACAGGTTCTCATGGCCGAACTCCAGCACCGGGCGCGCAACCTCATCGGCGTGGTCCGCGCGATCGCGGACCGCACGGCCGACGGCTCGAACGGCCTGCCGGATTTTCTCGCCCGGTTCCGTTCTCGGCTGGCGGCGCTGGCCCGCATCAACAGTCTCCTGTCCCGGCTCGACAGCGGCGAGCGGGTGACGTTCGACATCCTGCTTCGCACGGAACTCGAGGCGCGCGGATTCGCCGAAGACGGCCTGTCCGACCATATCCTGCTGGCTGGACCCGAGGGCGTTTGCCTGCGCTCCGCAAGCGTGCAGACCTTCGCCCTCGCCATCCACGAGCTGACCACCAACGCCGTCAAATACGGCGCGCTGTCGGGTGGAGCGGGCCGGCTCAATGTGACCTGGCGCGTTCATCGCAGCCAGGCCGCGCCGGATCGTCTCCATGTCGAATGGAGCGAAACAGGCGTGGCGGATATGCCGGAGGACGGCGCTGAGGCGCAGGGCAGCGGCTATGGGCGCACGCTGATCGAGAAGGCGCTGCCCTACCAGCTGGGTGCCATCACGACCTACGAGCTTCGACCGGACGGCGTGCGCTGCACGATCGACCTGCCGCTTCACGCCGGCAATGGAAGGGACATACGATGAGCCAGCTGTCGCGAGGCAAGCCCGCGCCATTCATCGACATGGCGGGCAAGACGGTTCTGATCGTGGAGGACGAGTTCCTCGTGGCCGACGATATGGCCCGTTATTTCGAGAGTTCGGGCGCCACCGTGCTCGGCCCCGTACCCACGCCTCTCGCCGCGTGGAGCATCGTTGCCAGGGAAGGGCCTCTCGACGGGGCCATCCTGGATGTCAACCCTTTGGGCGTGCGACGCGAGATGGTGCGCGGCTTCGAACGGCCTGGCCTTCTCGTCAAAGGATCTGCGATAGTCCGCCAGCGTCTCGCCGGCGCCTTCCACCATCCGCTCGACGGGGTTGGCTGCCGTCGCCTTCGTAGATAATCCCCTCCGTTCCCTTCTGCCGGCAAAGAGCCGATAGCTGCGGATCGGCCAGCTCCCAGGGAGACCCCACCAACGCGCCGTCGGTCCTCGCGGCTGTCTGCGAAGGGAAGTTACGGCGCGCAGAAACGCGGGGGGCGGAACCCGTCGATAGTCGTCTCTCGTTCGGACAGGGCATGTCGACCATTTTGGCGAGGCGAACACGACCCGCGTTCCGCCCGCATGTCCAGCGATCCGGGTCACCCCCGAGAATCAGATCGGGTTCGCCTCGCCGGAGGGTCCGCAATGCATGTCGTGAAGGAAGGGGCAAACAGTCCTGAAGTAACCCTCGGCTACCAACCGTCCGTTTTAAGCGCAACGCGGTTAGGAAAGGATGAAGCCCCGAGCACGAGATCGTTTATCGCCCGACAATATCGAGCGAGTTGCAGCAAGGATGCTGGTGTCGCTGGGTGGCGCTTTGCAAAATCCAAGCAGGGGCAAGGCCTTGTGGAGGTTGGGCAAGACAATACGATAAGATGACATTCGATTTCGGCGCGAGCTTGCACCGGGAAAACTCCGAAATACCTGCTTCGATAAGGCGTGAAGGCGGCGAGATCATGGAAAATTTTCTCGAACCGAGCCCCGTTAAACGAAATTATTCCAGTCGGGCGACTTGACGCGCCAAAGCCGGGTTGGCGATACAGATGTCCTGTTCGCGACATCTCCCGCTCGGCGATCCGCGAGGGAGCGTCCATGTCTTCCTGCATGGGCGGCATCGGTTCCGTAAACCCTGACGGCTTGCGCTCCGGCGAGCCGGGCAGGCGATTGGCTGGATCGTGGAGCACATGTGAAAACATAAGGACATGCGTTTGCGGGTTTTGTTGGCGTTGTTCATTCTCGTGCCGATCGCGCAGGTCTTCGCTCAGGACCGCGATCCGTTCTATTTGGAGGGGCGGAACGATCTCCGCCTCGTTGCCTATCGCAGCCAGCATGGGACGCTGCCGGACGCCAGCGATCGCTCCCTCAAGGCCAGCATGGACGGGGTCTTCGGGCAAACCCGAGACACGCCGGAAGGCGATCTGCGTGAGCGCGAAGGCCCCGCGTATTTGCAAGGCGAGGACCAGTCGATCCAGGGCATGGTGACGGCCAACGAGGTCGATGTCGCTGAGGTCGACGGTGTGCCCATGCTTCACATGTCGCTCGGCAAGATGATCGTCCATCGGCCGGCCCAATGATGGTTTCGCCGCCTGCCGCACAGCCGCCCATCCCGGTCAAGACCCCAAGCTTTCCAACCCGCAGCCTTCTCAGAGACATAGGATTTCCGATGGTTCGCCGTCTTCTCACGACGACTGCCCTGGTCGCCGGCCTCGCCCTGCCCGCCTATGCCGAGGACCTTGTTCCCGAGCCGGCACCCGCCGGCACCGCGCAGGAGGCGGCGGCGCTTCGCGCGGCGCTGGCCGCCTATGTCACGGACGTTCCCTTCAAGAAGGGCATCCTGCGCGTCGAGCCCGATCCGATGGGCCAACGCGTGACTCTGGACGCTGCGCCCTTCCTCAAGGCCGATCTGGGCATCGATGTGAAGGTCGCGCCCATCTCCCTCCTCGTCAGCCCGCGCGCGGACGGCGACTGGAACGTCTTCACCGGCGACCCGATCGCTTGGAAGTTCGACACCACCATCGCCGACACGCTTCAGAGCTTCGCCTACTCGCAGGGCGAGCAGAAGTTCAAGGGCGTCTTTGCGCCGAGCCTCTTCGCCTATCGCACGGCCGAGGGTTTTGCGCGCGACACCGTCAGCCTCCAGAACGAAGCGCTGAGCGACTCCAGCACGACGGTCGCGAACACCAAGCTGACGACGAGCGCGCGGCCGGGGCAGGCGGGCGGGGTCGATATCGATTTCCGACAGACGTTCACCGACTATGCTCAGACGGTCAGCTTCAAGGCGCCCCCGCCGGCGGAGGGTGAAGACGGGAGCGAGCATTCCGAGACAGAGGCTCTGGCCAAGTCGCTCCTGATCAACATCGGCGTCAAGGCCAGCGAATTGGAAACCATCGCCTCGGTCAAGGACGGGCGCAATGTCGAGGCGCGCGATCTCTACGTCCTCGTGCTCCGAAACATGCCGGCCTTCGCGGTGGATCAAAAGGCGACGCTCGCAGGTCCCTTCGGGAAGGAACTGCGCGCGGCGTTGCTGAAGCTCATGCCGTTCTGGTCCTCGCTCGATGTCACCGTGAGCACACGCGACGCCGGATTCCAGTCCTCGTTCGGAGCCCTGCGGGTCGGCGAGGCGCGGCAGGTGACGCATATGACGGGCATTGCCGAGAATGCCGGGCTCGACACGGACTTTGCCCTCAAAGGCCTGTCAATCGACGGCCCGTTCCTGCCGCCCTGGGCCGCCCGCTTCGTGCCCAAGGAGGCCGCGCTCGGCCTGTCCGTCTCCGGCGTCGATCTGAAGACGCCAGCCGACCTCGCCATTCGAAATGCCGACTTCGCCGCCGACGAGCCCCTGTCGGAAGACGTGAAGGCCCGGATCATCCAGTCGTTCGACCCAGCGCGCATCAAGATCGCTCTGAAGCCGAGCACGTTGAGCGCCACCGATTTCAACCTGCATCTGTCGGGCGAGATGAATTTCGTGGACATGAAGCCGGCCGCCACGCTGAACGTGCGCGCGGAAGGTCTCGAGAACACGATCAGCAGCCTGCAACGCGCCGCCGAGCAGGAGCCCGATCTGCATCAGGTCGTCGGCATGATTCAGATGGCGCAGGGGCTGGGCCGCAAGACCACGGATGGGGACTGGGAGTGGGTGGTGGACGCTGCCGCCGACGGTTCGGTCTCGGTCAACGGCGCGGTGGTGAAGGGGCCCGATCCGGTGGTCGATCCCGAAGCGGACGAGTCTGATCCCGAGGCCGAGCCAAACGAGGGCGCAAGCGACGGCGCTCCGTCGAGCGACGGCGCGCAGTAAACGATAAGAGACCGCTTCGGCCGTTTCCGGCCCGGCGCCGTCGAGAGATGTTCGGTTCGGGTCGAGGCGTCAAACGCAGTGAAAGCGGGGTCGACGTCGGGAACGACAGTGCGGATGAAAAGCACTGCCGATCCGGCCCGGCCCTTCTTCTCCCGATCCTGATGCTTGGGGATCGCCTGGGATCGTCCGGCCTTTCCGGCGGCTATCGGCGACGTCTTCCGCGCGGGATAGGCCGCGGCTGCGTAACGCCGAGCTGCGTCAACAGAGGACGATGGACAGCGATCCGACCTGCTTCGGTCGTGGTTTCTCAGACCCCAACTCAAAACTCCATGAAGCCTGGCAATATCTTGCAAGCCTCCGGGTGGGGGGACGAAGGTTGGCGACGAGGATCCGGGCCTCGGCGCTTGCGATGGTCTTCTCGAAGTCCCTGGCCAGCCTGCCGCAGCGGCCAGGTCAAGCTTCGCACCACAGCCCATCGACGCGGCAGAACCTCGTAGCCCATGGCTCGATCGGAGCGCTTGTTCATCCGGATCGTCCGCCGATCTATCTTGCGCAGCCGCCCCTTCAACGCGTCGCTGGCCTATGCGCCATTGGCGTCGATATGGCATAGCTCAAGAGAGCGATCGCGGATCGAGACGAGGACAGGGCGATCCTGGACGTCGGCACCGTGCACGACAAGCCCGACCGTCAGACCGAGCGTATCGGTGACGATGTGGCGCTTGCGGCCCTCGATCCTCTTCCCGGGATCGAAGCCCCCGATTTCCACCGCGTTCGGTGATCTTGACGCTCTGGCTGCCGATGACGATTGCCGGCGGGAACGCCGCTCGGCCTTCCAGTTCCCGAGCTGCCAGAATGAGATGGCCATTGATCCTGCGCAGCCGGCTAGGATTCCGTTAGTGGTGGAA
>NZ_BBWM01000019.1:0-71888 GCF_001463805.1 Aureimonas sp. D3
ATCCTGCGCAGCCGGCTAGGATTCCGTTAGTGGTGGAAAGCGCGCTGGACCGCCATATCGGGCACAAACTCGCGGGGCAGCGGCGACCATGCACAGTCGCTCGACGCGAGACACAGGATGGCTCAGCCCCTCGCGAAGGTCCGTTGTCCGCGAGCGACCGATCGGCCTTGGGCAGGGAAGGAACGGCGCGGGCGGCGGCCCGCGCCGGCCGTTTCAGCCGATATTGATCCCGTATTCGGTCGCGGCCTTGGCGAGGCCACCGACATAGCCTTGGCCCACGGCCTTGAACTTCCAGTCCGGACCATTGCGGTAAAGCTCGCCGAAGATCATCGCCGTTTCGGTCGAGGCGTCCTCGTCCAGATCGTAGATCGCCAGTTCCTTGCCGTCGGCAGCGTTCAAGACGCGAATATAGGCGTCGCCGACCTGGCCGAAATTCTGCTTGCGCGTTTCGGCGTCGTGAATGGTCACGACGAAGGCGACCTTGACGGCGGCCGGGTCCAGCTTGGCGAGATCGATCTGGACGCGCTCGTCGTCGCCGTCACCTTCCCCCGTGCGGTTGTCGCCGGAATGGACCACCGCGCCATCGGGCGACTTGGCGTTGTTGTAGAAGACGAAATGGGAGTCGGACAGCGCCTTGCCATTGTCTCCGAGAATGAAGACCGAGGCGTCGAGGTCGAAGGCCGCACCGTCCGTGACCTTGGGCTTCCAGCCGAGGCCGACCGTGACGGCCGTCAGACCCGGGGCCTCCTTCGATAGGGAGACGTTGCCACCCTTGCTGAGTGAAACTGCCATGCGAAATTCCTTGTTGCTGGAGGCCGGGCCCTCGGGAGGAACACCGGTGCAGTCGGCGGCCGAGGAGCGTCAGCCGCGATCAGTTCGCATTGAGCCCATATTGGGCCGCCATCGCCTTCAGGCCGCCGGCATAGCCTTCGCCGACGGCGCGGAATTTCCATTCGCCATTGTGGCGATAGACCTCGCCGAAGATCATCGCGGTCTGCGTCGAGTAGTCCTCGTTCAGATCGTAGCGCGTGATCTCGCGGCCGGTCGCGGCATCCACGATGCGGATGAAGGAGCCGCCGACCTGGCCGAAATTCTGCGAACGCGCCTGCGCCTCGTGGATCGTCACCGTGAAGGCGATGCGCGCGGCCTCGCTGGGCAGGGCCTTCAGATCGACCGTCAGAACCTCGTCGTCGCCATCTCCTTGGCCGGTCTTGTTGTCGCCGGTGTGGACAACGGCCCCGTCGGGCGACTTAAGGTTGTTGTAGAAGACGAAATGGCTCTCCGACAGAGCGCGTCCGTCAGCATTGAGCACGAAGGCCGAGGAGTCGAGATCGAAGTCGCGCCCGTCGGTGCGCTTGGGGTCCCAACCGAGTCCGACCGCGATCTTCACGAGAGACGGCACTTCCTTGGACAGCGAGATATTGCCGCCCTTGCCGAGACTGATCGACATGCTTCCTCCTTCTTGGATTCCGTTGTTCAGCGGGGGCCTGCCCCGCAGTCAGACGTCGAACTGCGCGGGGTCGAGGTCCAGAAGGTGGCAGATTTCGCGCACCACCTTTTTTTCGTCCGCGTCGAACGTGCCGTCCGAACCGCCGATGATGCAGACAAGACGAACGAGCACGTTGGCGGCCGCCGCGTCGTCCTTGATCAGCGCGATGCGCCGCACGGCCTCGATGCGGCCGAACTCGTAATCGACCTCGAACGTATCGGCGATCGAGGAGAACGAGGTGAGCACCGCCTTGGTCTCGAACACGTTCATCTCGGGCGAAACGCGCATGAAGTTCAGCATCTTGCGCTTCTCCTCACCGGAGATCGTGCCGTCCGCCGAGGCGAGCCAGGCGCAGCCGCCCGTCAGCGCGTCGAGCATCTTCTGGTTCTGAAAGCGCTTCAGCGTGTCGCCGGCCTGTTTGCGAAGCTCTTCGCCGCGTTCGCGCAGCCATCCCAATGCCATCTGTTTCCCCTTGGGTCTCGTCGTTCACTCGCAGAGCGAGTGGTGTTCTATTTGGAGCCGGCTGTCCAGCGCATCCGCCAGCCATAGGCCCGGTCCATCTCCGACGCTCCTTCGAAATATCGAACCTCGCGGCTGACGCGGATGTCCCCGCCGACATTCTCCAGAAGGCCGATCGCGCAGAGGCCGAGGCCGCTGCCCTCGTCCAGCCGCACCTCGACCGGTGGCTGGTTGGCCACGCCGATCGTTACGACGCCGTCGGTCGCGGCCCAATTGGGGACGCCGTCATAGATAAAGGCGTAGACGAGAACACGGCGAATACGAGACCATTGCGCGCCGGCCACATGCAGCCATTCGCCCTCGGCCGCGTCGCCTGAGCGATCATCGCCGGCCAGCTTGATGAAAGGCGGCTGGTCGAGGCTGCCGAACCGCTTTCCCAACGCCTGAACCGCGCCCTTGCTGCCGTCGGCCAGTTCGTAGAGGCAGGCGAGATCGAGATCGATCGCGCCATCGGCGCGGGCGGCGGCGCCGAACAAGCCCCGCTTAGGCGCCGCGCCCCGGTTCCAGTTCAAATTGACCGCAATCGTGCCGAACGACCCCGAGCCCTTCTTGAGATCGATCGTCGGGCGCGCCTTGCTGAGCGAGACCTTGGAGAGGCTGATGGGCGAAGGGGCAGGCGGAGCCGGGGGGGCGGCCGGAGCATCCTCGGCAATGTCCACGCCATAAAGTTGTGACAACGGCTTCAGCCCGCCGGCAAAGCCCTGGCCCACCGCGCGCAGTTTCCAGGCTCCGTTGCGGCGGTAAAGTTCGATCAGCGTGATGGCGGAAATATCGCTTCGCTCCGGCACGGGGGCAAAGCGATAGGCGGCGATTTCGACCTCGATCGGCAGCGCGTCGGACAATGTGCCGTTCGGCGCGGCGGTCTTGTCCACCGCCGCGCAGACGGCGATCCGCTCGATGGCCTCCGGCACTCGGGACAGATCCAAGGACAGGACCGCCCGACGCGTGTCCGAAACCTGCAAACGGACCGAACGGGAGGGGTTTGCGGTCTGGCCGTAGAAGACCATGTCCTCGTCGCCGCGCACCTTGCCCGAGCCATCCAGGAGATAGGCCGAGACATCGACGACGCTTCGCCCGCCGAAGCTCACGACCATCTCGGCATCCTGTTGCGTCAGGGGCGCATTCTGGCCGGGGAGAAGGATCGTCATGATGTCACTCGTAAAAGGAGAAGACGCGCGGCCAAAAGGACGCTCAGGGCGGATCGATGATCGAAAACGCCCCTCCGTCGGGCGGAGAAAGAGCCGCTCAGTCGCGAAGCTGCGCTGCCGCGACCGGCAGCAGAGCGTCGAAGGTCCGCCCAGTGCCGGCCGCGCCGACCGCGCGGAAGGACCAGGAGGCACCGATCTTCTTCATCACGGCCATCAGCACGCCCTGATGCGCGCCCTGTTCGGACAGGGCGAAGTTGCACAATTCCTGACCGCCGCCCGCTTCGTCCAGGAGACGGCATCGGCAATTGGCGACTTTCTCGAAAGTCTCGCCGGTGAAGGAATTCACCGTGAAGGCCAGTCCGTCCACTTCGGTCGGAAGGCGCGCGAGGTCCACGGTGATGGACTCGTCGTCCCCCTCTCCGTCACCCGTTCGATTGTCGCCGGAATGGGTCACCGATCCGTCGCGGGACGCCAACTGCTTGAACCAGACCGTATCGATCGGCCTGTCGCCCGAAAAGAGGATGCAGGACGCATCCATGTCCACAGCCTTGCCCCGCGAGAACCAGCCGCCCTTGGCGGGATCCCAACCCAGACCCATGCGCACCCGCGTCAGACCGCCGGGTTTATCGAGCGACAGACGCTCGCCCTTCTTCAAAGAAATGCTCATGACACCCCAGATCATTTTCGCAGGGATCTTGTATATCGGCAATCATCCAATTTATAGGGACGATCCATCACATTTAAATGTTCATCTGGAAGATAAAAAATCCTATATCGATGGTAGTTAGACTCTAGCGATATGAATTAGAATTGTATTTGTAAGGTGGTAATATTATTTCAATGCGATAAATGCATCGTATTATCGGGATTGCGTAGATTCTACCCGATTGGTGACGCGCTTATACATTATGTCGTCAGGTCAGCTCCATGCCCACTTGGCGGAGCTGTAACGATGCCCGATGCGTTTGATGAAGCGGACTGTGGAATCGCGTTCAACCCTCGCGCTCGAAGATACAACTGAGGCGAGCTTAGCAAAAATCGGCCCCGCCGCAATACCTGAGGTTCGATCCGGGGGCTCGTCGAAAAGCCGCCCCTCGCTGGGCAAGGGACGGCTTCCGCAAAAGGGTAGGGCGCTTCAGCGCGATTGGTCGAGAACGAAGATCGTCGGCTGGTCCGGGTTCAGCATGTCTTTCGTGAGTTCCATGCTGGTGGTGCCGACGCGGCGCACACGCTCGGGCGCGAAGCGGTCGGTGAACCGCTCCACGGGCTCGATGGCGAGCACCCCTTTGCCGCTGTGATAGTGCATCGGAATGATCGCGCCCGGCCGGATGCGCGCGATGGCGGCGTCGAGATCGTCGAGGGCGATGGTCGCGTGCTCTCCGGTCAGCGCTAGAAGAAGATCGACCTGGCCGGCGAGCGCGTCCAGATGCTCGGGCGCGACGGGATTGCCGATGTCGCCCATATGCAGAACGCGGATACCGCCCAGTTCGAAGAGATAGAGCGCGTTGGCGTCCGGGTCGCGGCCGAAGGCCGACTGGTAGTCGAAGGTCAGGCTCTCATAGGCCGGGAAGGGGCGGACGGGCACGCCCTTCACGACCGTCCCCTCGGGCGGGAGTTCCAGTGTATTGACGACCGTGGGATCGCCGCCGACATGGCTCGGGTCGGAATGGAAATCGTCCGTCGCCGAACTCATGAGCACGATGTCGGCCGGTTCTGCGATCGGATCGAAGCCGCTGCGGGCCGGGGTATAGGGATCGGTGACGACGGCGAGCCCGTCCGCTTCCAGCCGGAAGCTCGCATGGGCGTAAAAGGTGATCTTCAACGAGGTCTCCTCCCTTCGCCGCTCAACCGACCTTCTCGCCCTCGAAGAGTTCCCAGCTTTCGGCGAGATCCCCCTGCTTGGCGCCGAAGCCCGTGATGTGGGGCGTCTTCATATGGTCGTTCCAGAGTTCGCGGCTTTCCCAGTTCTCGTAGAAATAGAAGAGGCCGGGGTCCTGATGCGAGCGATGCATGTCGTACTGGATGCAACCTTTCTCGGCGCGCGTGGGGGCGAGAAGGGCGCTCAGTTCACGCTCCAGATCGGCTTCGTGGCCCGGCTTGGCCTTCAGGCGGGCGATGATGGTCAGAACGCTCATAGCAGACACTCCCGTTGCATGTCGTCGGTCAACGACCCGGCGAAGATAAGCCGCCCGCGCCGGGGCGCAACGGCTGGCGGGCAATTGATCGCGCACCCAGCATTGGGGCGGTGAGCACGCCGGCGTGCGATCCCGTCGCGTGTCGATGGGCAGCTACGGAAAATGCCGGCCAAACCAATTGCGTGCGACAGGTTCTTTAACTGACCTTCCGTAACCTATGGCTCTCTGCCTCCCCCTCGTGCGGACGACGATGCCAGATACCTCGCTCTATCGCGCACCGCGCAATCCGATCCTGCGATGGCTCGCCGAAATTGGCGGCGGCCTACCGGACGAAACGCAGCGTCGCCTGCGCTCCATGTTCTTCACGTCGAAGGTTCCGCTCGTCATCGGCGCGGTCAACACCATCGTCGTGGCCCTGGTGATCTACGCGCACAATCTGCAGCCGATATTCCTGGGGATCGCGGTCTGCGATATCGCGCTCCTTCTGTTTCGGGTCGCGTCCCTTAAACGTGTCGACGCACCGGCCGGGCCGCTTTTCGCCGGAGGGCTTCTCTGGGCCTGCCTGCAGGGACTGACGATCTTCCTCGTCGTGAGTTCAGGCGATCTCACTTTGTCACTGCTGGTGCTCGCGAGCGGGCTGGCCGCCATCGGGGGCATTGTCGGGCGCAACTTTCCCGCCCCGCGCTACGCCATCGTCCAGACGCTTCTGATCGACGGCAGCTATAAGATCGCATTCAGCCTCCAGCATCCACAATTCATACCTCTGATTGCGGCGCAGACCGTGATCTTCATCGTTATGAATCTTGGGATCATCCGTCAGCATCGTGAAACCGCGATCGGCGCGATCAGGGCGGAGTTCGAAAACCGCGAGAAAGCCTTCACCGATCCCGTCACCGGGCTGGCGAGCCGCTGGCGGTTGGAGGATTGCTTTGCCCGGATGCGCCCTCCCACTCGAGGACGCGCGCTTCTCTATCTGGATCTCGACGGTTTCAAGCAGGTGAACGATCGGCTGGGCCATGCAGCCGGCGATCATCTCCTTCGGGAGGTGGGACAGCGCCTCAGCGAGTTCGCAACGCCGGACTCCGTCATCTGCCGTCTCGGCGGTGACGAATTCCTCATTCTTCTGAAGCAATCCGACGAAACCGAACTGCGTCATCTCTGCGCGCGCGTTCTGGCGCGCATCGCCACCCCTTACGAGATCGCGCCTGGCAGCTTGGCGCGGGTGGGCGTGAGCATCGGCACCGTCATCGATCGAACGGGCGATCAAACGCTGATCGGCCTGATGCTCAAAGCGGACCGCGCGCTCTACGAGGTCAAGGCCGGTGGCAAAGGCGCCTTTCGGATTCATGAGGAGCCACCTCACGAGGCTCCGGCTCTCCGCTGCGCTGCGGGCCCATAGACCACGGGACGGGTAGGCTGATCGCGAAGCGGCGCTTCGGAGGCAAGGCGCCGTGAGCCGCCGATCGTTCGCTGCAACGCCGCGACATGGGGGCGGGACCGGCGAAAATCGCCGCTCCCTTGCCTCCGTCGTTGAAACGGGCCGCGCCTCGCGTCGGGTTCGCTCTTACGCGCTCAACCGTGCCTTCGGATCGACCGACGCGGCTTTGGCGCTCGGCGTATCGTTGACGCCGTCGAGATCGGGCGCGTGGCCGTAGCTCATGTTCTTCATCTGCTGAATGACGCGCGCCATTTCCTCGTCCGACAGGACCGGCGGCTCACCCAGAACCCGCGCCTGGACATAGAGGCGCGACAGCGTTTCGACCTCGATGGCGAGCGACAGCGCGCCGGCCAGCGTCTTGCCGAGCGCGATCTGGCCGTGCTGGCCGAGAAGGCAGGCCATGCGATCTTCGAGCGCCTCCAGCGCGGCGTCCGACAGGGCCTGCGTGCCGAAGGTCGCATAGCGCGAACAGCGGATCGTCGTGCCGCCGGCGATCGCCGTCATGTAGTGGAAGCTCGGGATCTCATGGTGATGCACCGCGAGGGTCGTCGCATAGACGGAATGGCAGTGGAGCACGCAGTCGACATCGGAGCGCGCGGCGAGAATGTCGCGGTGAAAGCGCCATTCCGACGAGGGGCGGCGTCCGCCCTCATAGGTGCCGTCGAACGACATCTGCACGAGATCGCTGGGGCGCATCAGATCATAGGGCAGGGAGGTGGGCGTCACGAGGAAGCCCGCCGGATTGCGCACGGAGAGATTGCCGGCCGTGCCCTGGTTGATGCCGCTTTCGTTCATGCGGCGGCAGGTGGCGACCATCTCTTCGCGAAGGGCTTCGTCGTTGTAAGAGGCATTCATGAGGCTTGGCTCCAGGGATGGCAGAGGTCGCGCCAGTGCGACCAATAGGGGAGAAGATCGGGCAGGCCCGACATATCTGGCATTTCCGCGCTGAGCGGGGCAGGGCCGCGCCGCATCTCGTGCCCGGCGAGAAGGGCCGCCCCCGCCGCCGTGCCGTGCGCGTCGCGGTTGACAAGTACGCGCGCATCGGGATTCAGCGCGGCGAGGATCGCGCCGAACAGAGGATCGCGCACCAGCCCGCCGTCGATCACGATGGTGCGGGACGCGGGAAGCATGCGCAGGCATTGGTTGGCGAGCATGGCGGCGTAGAGAAGGGCGAGCGTGAAGCGGACCGAGGGATCGCCGGCGAGCGGCCCCCGAATGGAGCCGCGCCTGGATGTGCCGGGGAACAGCCCGTCATCGGCCCCGAAGGATGGCAGCGCGACGGTGCGGCTTGCGACAATGCGCGACAGGGCCTCCGATGTCGCCGGTCCGCGTTCCGCGCCGGACACGGCGGCGAACTCGCGCCCGCCCATGGTCAACATGCCGGGAACCGGGCGACCGGCGACATCGGCATTGCAGGAGCGGCCGGGCGCTTCCTCACTGAGATCGATGCCGGTTCGATCCGTCAGGGCGACGATCCAGGTGCCGGTCGAGACCACCGTGAGATCGGACAGGCCGGCGGCCTGATAGCGATAGAAATTGGCCGAGGAATCGTGAATGCCGCAGAGGACGCGCGTCTCCGCCGAAAGGCCGCAACGCCGCGCCCAGTCCGGCTTCAGGGTTCCGAGTGTCTCGTACGCGGGGCGAAGCGGGGGCAGGAGATGCGTCCAGGCGCGGTCCTTCACGAGCCGGGTCGGCGCGCCGTCCGCACCGGACCACAGATGCGACTGCGCGGCGAGGCTGGTGACCTCGCCCGCCGCCACGCCGCAGAGGCGAAAGGCCCAATATTGCGGCAGAGCCAGAAAGGCCCGTGCCCCGGCGAAGGCATCCGGCCAGCCGCGTTCCAGCCAGAGCATCTGCCGCGCCAGATGCGCCGAGCCGAGCATGAGCGCGCTGCCGCGCTCGCGGAACGAACCGGCCATGGCGGCATAGTCGGCCGCCACGTCCGCCGGCGGGTCCTGCTCGTAGTCGATCATCGGCATGAGCGCGGCGTCTGCGCCGACGAGAACCCCGCCCGATCCGTGCGAGCAGGCGACGATCGCCTCGATGGAATGGCGCCGGCCGAGATCGGCGAGCCCCGCGAGCAGCCAGTCTTCGAGAGCCGCGAGGTCGTGGTGGCGATAGGGCGGGCCGTCGATGACGCGATTGGGCGCGGACAGTTCCTCCAGCACCGCGCCGTCCGCTGTCGTGGCGAAGAGCTTGACGTTGGTCTTGCCGATGTCGAAGACGGCGACCGCGCTCACGCCTGCGTCTCCCCGCGCCGACGCAGCGCGGAGAAAAGCGCCGGGAGATGCGGGCGGATCGTCTGCGCCACCACGACGGCAATCAGCGTGCCGCCCCAGATCGCCAGCGTCAGATAGTTCGACAGGCCGAACTGGTTGAAGCCGGAGGAGATGACCTGAAGAATGGCGAGCGCCACCATGAGCCCGCCGACCGTGCCGAAGCCGCCGAACGGATCGACCCCGCCGAGCACGGCCGCCAGAATGGTGACGAGAAGATAGGACTGCGCGTAATCGGGGCTGGCCGAGTTGAAAATGACGAGCGTCACCAGCGCGGCCATGAAGCAGACGAGGCTGGACAAGGTGTAGACGCCGACCAGAACCCGCTTCGTATCGATCGCCGAATAGCGCGCGGCTTCGAGGTTCGAGCCGATCATGTGGCAGGCGATGCCGAAGGCGGTTTTCTTGAGGATCAAGCCGACCAGGATCGCGACCAGCACCATCACGATGAAGACAAGCGGCACGCCGAGAACGCTCGAATTGCCCAAGCGGGACACGAGGTCGGGCACGCCCGAGAGCGCCTGGCCGCGCGTGAGATAGATGCTGATGCCGTCGATCAACGACTTGGTGCCGAGCGTCACGAGGATGGGGTGAACGCCGGTATAGGCGACGAGCGCGCCCGTCACGAGGCCGATGGCGAGGCAAAGGAGAAGCCCGGCGGCGAGCGCCAGCGCGACACCCGCGACGACCGCGCCAGTGCCGGCTCCATCGGGAATGGCGATCTGCATGACGAAGACCATCAGGAGCGCGCATTGGTTGGTGGTGGCGATGATGGCGAGGTTCAGACCACCCGTGATCAGCGGCACGATCATGGCGAGCGACAGAAGCCCCAGAAGCGGCATCTGGAACATGAAGGATTGCAGCGTGCCCATGCTGGCAAAGCCGGGAACCGCCAGCGAGAAGACGAGGACGAGCGCCACGAGAAGGCCCGTCAAGCCGAGATGGGCGTTGGGAACACCCGCGCGCAGACGGGCCATGAAGTCCGCCAGGGCGCCGTCCCGGCCGATGGAATGAGATGTCCGGTTCTCAAGCATGGGCGGCCTCGCCGAGGGTTCGATGGCGCCGACCGCGCCGCGACGACAGGACGGTGAGCGAGGTGGAGGCGAGGATCGTCAGGCCGATCACGATCTGGAAAAAGTAGGAGGAGACGCCCAGAAGATTGAGCCCGTTCTGGAGAATGGCGAGAAGCACGATGCCCAGAAGCACGCCGGGCACGGTGCCGATGCCGCCCGTCAGGCTCGCGCCGCCGAGCACGGCCGCCGAGAGAACGGCGAGTTCCGTGTTGACCATGGCGTTCGGCACGCTCTCGCCGACGCGGTGCGCCTGGAGCATCCCCGCGACGGCGGCGAGGAACCCCAGAACCCCATAGGCCACGAAATGCAGGCGGCCGATCGACATGCCGATGCGGCGCGCCGCTTCCGCATTGCCGCCCATCGCATAAAGCTGACGACCGACCGAGCTGCGCGTCATCAGCGCCCAGATGCCCAAGCTCACGACGATCATGGCGACGATCGGCAAGGTGACGCGAACGAGATCGCCGCTTGCGGTTTCGGTCTCGAAGAAGGTGACGCGCGTCGTCCACCAGTCCGGCAGATCGTAGATCGACCGCCCGCCCGAGAAATACATCAGAAGCGAGAAGGTGACGCTCATCATGGCGATGGTCGCGATGATGGAGGGAATGCGCACGAAATGGATCAGCGCCGCGTTGAGGCAGCCGAGCGCCGTGCCGATCCCCAGGCCCATCGCGATCACGAGCGGAGCGGGAAGACCCAGCCGCGCCGCCAGGAGCGCCGCGACATATTGCGAGACGGAGGCCGTGGCGGCGAAGGAAATGTCGATGCCGCCCGAAACCAGAACCACGAAGAGGCCCATCGCCATGATGGCCTGCACCGAATAGGTCTCTAAGAGATCGATCACGTTGGGCAGCGTCAGGAAGCCCGGCGCGGTCAATCCGAAGAACAGGATGGCAAGGACGATCACGCCGAAGAGCCAGGCTTCGGGGCGGCGGCGAAGCCGCGCCAGCGCGGCGGCTCCGGTGCGGTGCTGGACATCAGGCATAGATGCGCTCCTCCAACTGCCGTTCGGTGATGCGGCCGGGGATGGTTTCCTCAAGGATGCGCCCGGCCCGCATGTGCAGGACGCGGTCGCAGGTGGCGAAGGCTTCGCTCACCTCATCGGAGATCACGATGACGCCGACGCCCTCGCGCGACAGTTCGGCCACGATTTCGTAAATGCCCTGCTTGTTCTTGATATCGACGCCGACGGTCGGCGAATCCAGGATCAGGACGCTCGGCCGCGTCGCCAACCATTTGGCAAGAACCACGCGCTGCTGGTTGCCGCCCGACAGGGTCTGCACGGGCCGGTCGATATCGGGCACTTTGATGGCCAGCCGGCGCACCCAGTCACGCGCGAGATCGCGCCGCCGCCGGCGCGCGATGAGACCGGAGCGCCCTGCGAGCCCCTTCATGACGGCGAGGCCGATATTGTCCTCGATGGATTGGGGCAGGATCACGCCGAGCGACAGGCGATCCTCCGAGACGTAGGCGATGCCCGCGCGCACCGCGTCCCGGTTGGAGCGCAGCGACAGCGGCTGGCCGTTGAGCCGGATCGTCCCGCCCTCGGCCCGGCTCATGCCGAACAGCGTCAGCGCGAGTTCGGTGCGCCCGGCGCCCAGAAGTCCGACCAGCCCCAGCACCTCGCCTTTGCGGAGCGTGAAGCTGACATCGGCGAATTCGCCGCGCCGCGACAGGTGCTCCACGCTGAGGAGCGGTTCGGCCGCGTTCATGTCCCGCGCCACCGTGCCATGGTCGATGTCGAGCCCGGTCATCAGATGGGCGATGCGCTTCTGGTCGACCTCGGCCACCGGCCAGGTGCCGACCTTGCGCCCGTCCCGGAACACGGTCACGCGCTCGGCGATCTCCACCACCTCTTCGAGGCGGTGCGACACGAAGACGACGGCGATACCGTCCGCCTTCAGCTTGGCCACGATGGAGAGGAGGCGATCGACTTCCGCGCGGGTGAGGGACGCCGTCGGCTCGTCCATGAAGATGAGGCGCGCTTTGGCCGCCAGCCCGCGCGCGATGGCGACGATCTGGCGTTCGGCGACGGGCAGGTCCGACACGAGGGCGGAGGGGTCGAGATCGAAGTCGAGGCGCTTCAGGACGCTCTCCGCGATCCGCCGCATATGGGCCTTGCGCACCGGCTTCAGCGCGCCTTCGAGATGGCACTCGACGGCGATGTTCTCGGCCACCGACAGATTGGGAAACAGGGACAGGTCCTGAAAGATGACCTGGATGCCGAGGGCCTTGGCGCGGGCCGGCGTCAGCGGCAGGACGTTCTCGCCCTCGATCTCGATCGTGCCCTCACTCGGCGGGTGAACGCCGGCGACGGTCTTGATGAGCGTGGACTTGCCGCAGCCGTTCTCGCCGACAAGGCAGTGAACCTCGCCCGGCCGCACGTCCCAATCGATGCCCTCCAGCGCGCGCACGCCGCCGAAGCGCTTGGAGAGGCCGGTGAGCCTGAGAAAAGGAACGTCATCAGTCATCGGCCGCCTCCCGTCGTCCGAATAGAAAACCCGGCGGCGCATCGGCCGCCGGGATGGTGGGATCAGAGGCCGAGCGCCACGAGCCGGTCGATATTGGCCTTGTCGAGCGATTCCAGCTTCTGAGCCTGGATCAGCTTCTTGTCGGGATAGACCCGCACGGGGCCCACGCCGACGATCTCCATATTGTCGGTCGGCTCCTTGCCGGCCGCCAGCATGGAAGAAAGCTGCGCGAAGACCTCGCCCGCCGTCAGCGGGTTCCAGATATAGCCACCCCGGATCACGCCCGACTTGACGTATTTCGCGCCCTGGCCCGGCGAGAAGCCGCCGACCAGCGCGACCGTCTTGGCCTTGCCGCGATCGTCCAAGACGCGCCCTGCGCCGATCGGGCCTTGGCTGCCGAAGGTCAGGATGCCCTTGAGGTCCGGGTTGGCGCGCAGCTGGTCCTGCGTGGTCTTGATGCTCTCGTCCAGACTTTCGGCGACGCCGAAGCGATCGCCCACCATCTGCATCTTGGGATACTTCTGCTTCTGGTAGGCAATGGCGGCGTCGGCCCAGGCATTGTGCAGCGGCACGGTCAGCGAGCCGACATAGACGATATACTTGCCCTCTTCGCCCATTTCCTTGGCGAGGAGGTCCATATGCGCCTGACCATAGGCCTCGGTCGTGGTCAGCTCGAAGTCCCAGTCCTTTTCCTTCTGGTCCGGCCCTTCATGCGCCAGCACCTTGATGCCGGCGGCGCGGGCGCGCCCGAGCACGGGTTCGAGCGCGGCGGAATCGTTGGGCACGATGCCGATGACATTGACCTTGCGGGCGATCAGATCCTCGATGGCGCGGACCTGCTGGGCCGCGTCGGCCTGTGTCGGGCCGACCATCCAGGCATTGACCTTATACTCCTTGGCACCCTTCTTGATGCCTTCTTCCATGGCGTTGAACCAGGGAATGCCCCCGATCTTGACCACGATCCCGGCCTGCGGCTCGGCGCTCTGCGCAAAGGCGGCAGGGCCGGCGAGGGTGAGGGCCAGAAGACCTCCCATGGCCGCGAGGGCGCGGCGGCGCGACATCAGCATGTTTCATCCTCCCGTTATCAGATCTTGCCCGCCCGGCCTCCCCGCCGGGACGGGACCCGCTGCGTCGAGCCGCGGATCGAGACGGCGCATCCAAGGCGCCTTGTTTCTTGGGGCTCATCGCTCCCCGCCATTCGGCCGCGCAGAAGCGACCAGGCGGCAACAGCCATGTCCTCCACGGGCTGGCGCACGGCCGTGATGCCGGGCGAGACGAGCCGCATCCATTCCATTTCGTCGAACGAGGCGAAAGCGATCTCGCCGGGGATCGACAGGCCCATCGCGGCGATGAGCTGATAGGCCATGAGCGAAGTCATGTGATCGAGCGCGAAGAGCGCGGCCGGGCGATCGGCCGACAGGCGCTCGCGCAGCAAATTGGCCGACGCCTCCGCCTCGAAGCCGACCTCCAGCATCTGCGCCCGCATCGCGCCCGCACCCGTCAGAAAGCCTTCCCAGCGCTCGCGCACATTGCTGATGCCGAGACTCGTGCCGACAACGAGGCAGTTCGCCAGTCCAGTCTGGGCAAGATGCGCGGCGATCGCGGCCGAGGAGGGGCCGTTGTCCACCGCGACCAGATCGAACCTTGCATCGTCGGGAATGCGGTCGGCCACCACGGCGGGCGCGGCGAGCCCCGCCGGCAGGCGGGACGAGAGCGCGCCGTCGCAGGGCACGACGATCAGCCCGCCCGGCCGCCAGGCGCGGACATTGGCCAGCCGGTCGGCTTCCTCCTTCGGATCGTTGCGCGAGGAGAGGACGGCGAGATCGAACCCATCGCCCCGCGCCTCGTGCTCCAGCGTGGAGACGAAGCTCGCAAACATCGGGTTGGTGAGATCGGGCACGATGACGGCGACCAGCGCCGCCTTGCCCGAGCGCAGCCGCGAGGCCGCAATATCGGCGACGTAACCCAGCTCATCCACCGCCGCGCGCACACGATCGGCGAAGTTCGGCGAGACATTGGGCTTGCCGTTCAGGACGTTCGAGACGGTCGCGATCGACACGCCCGCGCGGTCGGCGACCATACGGATGGATGGCGTCTGCTGTCGTGACATCGACGCCCCTCCCAAGACGAACCGTGTCCAAGCTTTTTGAGAAAACGCCGGTGAAACGTTTTATTGGAGGCTAGACATCAGTTCCAACTTTGTCAATCATGTCCCGCATGGGCAGGGAAGCCCGTTCTATTGCATTGCCGCAGTAGTCTTCGCTTGCGCGAAGAATGTCCGCGGCGCGGGGAGGAAACAGGATGAACAAGCTGGGTGTGCACGCTCTCGTCTGGGAGGCGGGGTGGAGCCATGAGGAATGCGCGCGCGCGATCGCCAAGACGGCCGAAGTCGGCTACGACTTCATCGAAGCTCCGGCGCTCGATCCGAGCCTGATCGATCCGGTCTTCACGCGCCGCCAGCTGGACCAGGCAGGCATCGGCATCAACTTCTCGCTGGGCCTCGATTTCGACAGCGACATTTCCTCGGGCGACCCGGAAAAGCGCGCGCGCGGCAAGAAGAAGCTGGAAGACGCGGTGGCTGTCTGCCGCGATTGCGGAGGCGAATATATCGGCGGCATTCTCTACTCCGCCTTCGGCAAGTATTTCACGCAGCCGACCGCCGACGGCATCCGCCAATCGGCCGAGACGCTGGCCGAGGTCGCGGAGATCGCGGCGCGCAGCAACATCACGCTCGTGCTCGAAGTGGTGAACCGCTACGAGACCAATATCTGCAACACGGCGGCGCAGGGCGTCGAAATGGCCAAGCTCGTCGGTGCGCCGAACGTGAAGGTCCATCTCGACGTCTACCACATGAATATCGAGGAATCTGATATCGCGCAGGCGATCATCGAGACCGGCGAGCATATCGGCTATTTCCACACCGGCGATTCGCATCGCGGCTATATGGGCTCGGGTTCGATCGACCTCACCAGCGTGTTCCGCGCTCTGGTGCGCACCGGCTACAAGGGGCCGATCACCTTCGAGAGCTTCTCGTCGCGTGTCGTCGGTCAGCCGCTGGAAGGCATTCTGGGAATCTGGCGCAATCTCTGGGAAGACAGCCACGATCTGGCCTCCCACGCGCTGATGTACACCAAGTCGCAGCTCAAGGCCGCGCAGGAAGCCGAGCGTCAAGCCAAGGAGCGCAGCCGCCTGCCGCTCGGCTGACGCTCGTCGCTTTCATCTTCCATCCTCGCCAGGACAGGGCGGCGACATCGTCGCCGCCCTGTCCTGGTGACTCAACCCATATCCCTTGGCCCGCTCGGGATGGCCCTTCGGGCGATATGATGACGCGGATCGCGCAAACGGACCTGTTCGGCCGGTCCTCCTCGTATTAAACGGGGGAAAAGCGGCGTCCCGTTTCCCATGCGAGGGGCGCCTGATCTGGAGGCTTTCATGACCGTCGACGCACCCGGTATCCGCTTCGAACTCAAGAGAAGCCCCAATCCCGTGCCGGCGGCGGAGCGAGCCGAGGCTTTGAGCCATCTCACCTTCGGAACCCTGTTCAGCGATCACATGGCGGTCGCGCGCTGGTCGCAGGACCGGGGCTGGCATTCGGCCGAGATCGCCGCCCGCGCGCCGTTCCCGATCGACCCGGCCAGCAGCGTCCTGCATTATGCGCAGGAGATTTTCGAGGGCATGAAGGCCTATCGCACGGCCGATGGCCGCGCGCTCCTGTTCCGCCCCGAAGAGAACGCCCGCCGCTTCAACCAGTCGGCCCGCCGCATGGCCATGCCCGAACTGCCCGAGGCCGATTTCGTGGCCGCCGTGGAAGGGCTGGTGGCCGTCGATCAGGACTGGCTGCCGGAAGGGGAGGCAAGCCTTTACCTCAGGCCCTTCATGTTCGCGAGCGAGAGCTTTCTCGGCGTGCGCCCGTCGCGCGAATATATCTTCTGCGTCATCGCCTCGCCCGTCGGCCCTTATTTCAAAGGCGGGTCGAAGCCACTGACGCTCTGGGTGTCGCAGAATTACAGCCGCGCGGCCCGCGGCGGCACGGGCGAGGCCAAGTGCGGCGGCAATTATGCCGGCAGCCTCGCCGCGCAGGCCGAGGCCAGCACCAAGGGCTGCGATCAGGTCGTGTTCCTGGACTCGGCCGAGAACCGCTGGGTCGAGGAACTGGGCGGCATGAACCTCTTCTTCGTGATGGCGGACGGGCGTCTCGTCACGCCCTCGCTCGGCACGATCCTGCCCGGCATCACGCGCAAATCCATCATCGAGATGGCGAGCGCCGAAGGCCACATCGTGGAAGAGCGGCCCTATTCGTTCGACGAATGGCAGGCGGACGCCGCCAGCGGGCGCATGAAGGAAGCCTTCGCCTGCGGTACGGCGGCTGTCGTCGCCGGCATCGGAACCCTTCGCCATGCCGGCGGCGAGTTCACGATCGGCGACGGACAGGTCGGCCCGACCACCGAAGCCTTCCGCCGCAAGCTCGTCGGCATCCAGCGCGGCTCCGCGCCCGACAGTTTCGGTTGGACCCGCGAAGTCGCCCGCGCGGGGTGACAGGCTTGAGCGAAGCCGGTCACGCACCGGCTTCGCATTTCGGGATAGGAGCGATCAGGCCGCTCAACGACGTAACGTGGCGATCGATGCGATTTCACCAACGATCGCCACGTCTTGGGAATTGCAGTGTGGGTTGACGGGCTTCAGATGAACAGATGGCTCGTAATTTACATTATGGAACGATGACGTTTGGCGATTAACTCACATCAATATCCATCTTTTTAGGGCTGCGATGTCTGGATATGCGAGATAGAATATAAATGCAGATCAGCGCGGCACAGCATAGTGATGTAGCGGCTTGGTTGCGTCTGGCTGAAGAAGTGGTGCCGTTGTTCGGCCCCATGCCGGGATTCGATGCTGTTCTTGCTCGTGAGATCGCGCAAAAGCAGGCTTATTGCGCAAGAACAGGCATAGGTAGCGCAGCCTTTACAGGATGTGTTCTCATCAGTAACAATGGTTTACAAATTGCGATCCGCTGGCTTGCAGTTTCGTCCGAGTTTCGTAGGCGCGGGATCGGTAAAATGCTTGTCGAGGCTGTTCTCTCTAGTGTGCTGTCTGAATCGATCATTCATGTCGACACGTTTGTCGCAGGGAGTTCGGGATCGGAAGCAGATAGGCGTCTCTATGAAAGCTGCGGTTTCTCACCATCGGAGATATTGGGTGAGGCTGACATGATCCGACAACGGTATGCGCGGAAGTTATAAAATCGGTCGCCGTATGCCGGCCTTCTCGAAGGTGTAGAACGTGCCGGTGCGCCCGACGCCCGACTGCACCTCGTCGAGGATCAGGGGAATGCCGAGTTCGTGCGTCGTGCGGCGGATCTGACGAAGCCATTCGACGGGCGCGGGGTTGACGCCGCCCTCGCCTTGCACCGGCTGCAGAATGATCGCCGCCGGGCGGTTCATGCCCCCTTCGGGATCGCGCATCGCGCCCTCGAAAACGGCCGTCGCCAGACCGGCGCTGTCCGCGCCATCGGTGCCGAAGGGACAGCGATAGGCGTGGGGATAGGGCAAGGAAATGCGTGCCGGGCATCAGCGCGCCGAGGCGCGCCTTCGGCCCGAGCGAGCCCATCCGCGAGACGCGCCCTGCGACATGCCGTGATAGGCCATGCGAAAGGCCACGATATCCGGCCGGCCGGTCGCCGTCTTGGCGAGCTTGATCGCCGCTTCCACCGCGTCCGAGCCGCTGGGCGAGCAGAACTGAATGCGCGCGCCCTCGCGGAAGGCCGGCGGCAGGGTGGCGAAGAGCGTCTCCACGAAGGCGTCCTTCTGAGGCGTCGCAAGGTCCAGCGTATGAAGCGGGATGCCCTGTCCCAGCGCCTCCCGCAGACTTTCCACGATCTCGGGATGATCGTGCCCGAGGGCCAGCGTGCCGGCCCCGGCGAGGCAGTCGAGATAGGTGTGGCCTTCGACATCGGTGACGCGCGAGCCGGACGCCGAGCGCAGCGCCAGAGGGAAGCGACGGGGATAGGAGCGGGCGTTGGACTCGCGCGCCTCCTGCCGTTGGAGGAAGTCGCGATTGGTGGGCGCAACTTGGGTCGTGATCGACTCCTGGAAGCGGGGTATGAGATCAAAGCGTGGAGGGCGCGTCCAGCGCGGCGGCGCGCCGGCCCTCCCACCGCACGCCGGGCAGGCGCGCGAGAATGGCGATCGCAACCGCGACGCCGACCAGCGACAGAAGCGTCGCGAGGGCAAACAGCGCGCCGTAGCCGACCGCATCGGCGATCCACCCGGCGACGCTCGTGCCGACGAGATAGACGACGAGTTCGGCGCAGGTCAGGATCGTGAAGTCCGTGCCCGGCTGGCGCGAGGACGAGGCGCGCATGAAGAGCGCGTAGAGCGCGACGAGTTCCATGTAGCGGATCATCGTCTGGAAGCCCGACGCGCCCATGGCGACTTCGAGCCCCGGCAGAACGCCGAGGGCGCTCAGCGAAAAGATCAGAAAACAGAGCGTGCGCAGGAGACCGAGAAGCCCGAGCGTGGCGGCAAGGCCAGTCTGGCGGATCAGGAGCGCGGCGAGAGCCGCGCCCGCCAGACCCGCGCTGATCGCGGCCGCGCCATAGAGCGTGCCGATCCAGGACAGCGGCACGCCGAGATCCACGAGATAGGCACCCTCCATGCCGCGCATGAGCCCTTCGCTGGCGCGGAAGGTCAGCGCGAAGAGAAAGAAGAGCCGCGCTTCGGGTCGGGCGAAGAAGGCGCGCAGGCTGGGGCGTGGAGCGGGCTCCGATCCGCCCGCTTCCCCCTCGCCCGGATCGGCGCGCTCGCGCATGAAAGGGGTGGCGAGGAGCGGCAGGAGCGACAGGGTCGCGACCGTCAGGAGCGCGGCGGTCCAGCCGATGCGCTCGAACAGGACGAGCGAGAACGTGCCGCCGATCACCACGCCGAGCGCGACGGAAGCCGCCTGGATGGCGTTTCCGGTGGCGCGCGTGGTGGCATCGAGCTGGCGCACGGCGAACCCGTCGGTCGCGATGTCCTGCGTGGCCGACAGAAGCGTGATCGAAAAGGCGATCGCGAACAGAAGCACGGTCTGCGTCGGCGCAACGAAGGCCATGGCGGCGATCAGCGCGGAGACAAGAATCTGGGTCGGCACGATCCAGCCCCGCCGATGCCCCAGACGCCGGATCAGGGGATAGCGATCCACCAGCGGCCCCCAGGCGAATTTCAGGACGGTCGGCACCATGAGAAGCGTGAACAGGCCGATCGCCGTGCGCGACGCGCCGCTGTCTCGCAGGAGGGGCGGCAGGGCGACGAGCAGGAGATAGGTCGGGATGCCCTGTGCGAGATAGAGCGCGGCGAGGACGCCATAAAGGCGGCGCGTCGGCTGGGCGGGAATCGAGATCGACATTGCGGGATCAACTGCCTGCCGAGTTTAGAACGGGATTAAATACTGACGGCTACATCGGAATCGTCGCTCCGAAGCGCGCCGTGATCCCTAAGGACTCTGTTTTTATTTCGCAAGCCATAACATGATTTTTAAACTCATGTTTATGGGTCGCGCCCGCTGAAACCCCTTAAAGTTGGAATCCTGAGGAGAATTCCCCGAGTTTCTGGAACAGTTATCGTCTGAAGCGTAAATTCACGCGTTAGTTGACTCGATTTATCATGTTATGATAGCCGACTGCATAGGGCGTCTTCCATCGTACGGAGGAGTCTGATCCACGTCAAACGACAGCAAATCCACGCCATTCTCGTCCGATCTTCAGGATAGCGAAGTATTCACTCTGAATTCTCGTGTCTTGCTGAAGTGGACGCATCTGGCGTCCGCAGGAGCACAAACCCGCGATGCCCCCATTGTCCGCCCGCCGACGCGCGCTTCGCCGTTCGATTTCGCTGGTCGCGCTCGGCTGCGCGCTGACCCTGTCGTTCAGCGCCACGGCGCAGGAAACGGTCGCCGGCGCGGCTGGACAGACCACGCCCGCCGCCGGAGGCACGGGCGATGCTTCCGTCCTGCTCGACCCGATCGTCGTCACCGGCTCACGCGCCCCCCAGCGCCTGTCAGAAACCGCCCGCACGGTCTATGTGGTCGAGGGCCGGGAGATCGAGGCACGCGTGCGCTCGGGCCAGACGCTCCAGCAGGCGCTGGGCCAGGACGTGCCGAGCTATGACGCCGCCAGCAGCGGCGCGCGCACCTCCTATGGCCAGAACCTGCGCGGCCGCCCGGCGCTCGTGCTGATCGACGGCGTGTCGCTGAATTCCGCGCGCGGCCTGTATCGCCAGTTCGACTCCATCGACCCCTTCAATATCGCGCGGGTCGAAATCCTGTCGGGCGCGACCTCGCTCTATGGCGGCAACGCGACCGGCGGCATCATCAATATCATCACCAAGAAGGGCCGGGACGCCAAGCCGGGCCTGGGCGGCGAGGCGATGGTCGGCGCGGAAAGCGGCTTCCGGGGCTCGCGTGATGGCGACGGCAAGCTGGCCGGCGCGCTCACCTATAATGACGATCTCTGGGACGCCCGCCTGTCGATCGCCGGCAACAAGACCCGCGCCTTCTACGACGGATCGGGCACGATCCTCGTTCCCGACATCACCCAGACCAGCCTTGCCTTCAACAAGCGGGTCGATCTGTTCGGCACGGCCGGGCTCCAGATCGACGAGAGCCGGCGCGCCGAGATCAGCGCGCAGCATTACCGCAGCGAGCAGGACAGCGATTACGGCCTTTTCTTCGGCACGAATTTCGCCGCGCTGCGCAACCCCAGGCTTTTCGAGACGCGGCAGGGCTATCAGTCCGACGTGCAGCCCGCGACGCGGCGCACCGGCGTCAACGGCTCCTATACCGACAGCGACTTCCTCGGCCAGGAACTCCTGGTCCAAGCCTTCTGGCGCACCGAGTCCATCGACTTCCACCCCTTCCCCGTCACCGTCCCGCTCTTCTATTTCAACGCCACTGAGCAGGACACGAACTTCTACGGCTTCAAGGCCGCGATGGTGTCGAAGCCGCTCGACGGCCTGCGCATCACCTATGGCATCGACGGAGACCGGGACGAGTTCTCTTCCTCCCAGGCGGTGTTCGACAGCCGGATCGCCGCGCGCTCCGGCGCGCTGGACATGCGCCGCGTCGGGGAGCTTGGCCTCTACCCGGCCATCGACGTCTCCACCATCGCGGGCTTTGCCGAGGCGAGCTATGAGGCGACGGACGCGCTGACGCTCACGGGCGGCGTGCGTTATCAATATGTGGATACGAAGGTCGGGGATTTCGTCGCGGCCGCCGCGCAGGTCAACAATTTCTTCGGCCGTGGCACGTCGGCCGACACCATTCCCGGCGGCTCGGTCTCCTATGACGACCTGCTCTTCAATGCCGGCGCGACCTATCGCTTCGACGATCGCCAACAGGTCTACGCCAATTTCAGCCAGGGCTTCGAGCTGCCCGACCCCTCGCGCTATTATGGCCTGGGCACCTACAGCCTTGTCGGCAATCGGCAGGTTCTGCGCAGCAGCGTCAATGTCGCCGATTCCGCGCTCCAGTCGATCAAGACCAATGCCTACGAGGTGGGCTATCGCTATGCGGACGGCATTCTCTCGGCGGAGGCGGCCGCTTATTACTCCCTGTCGGATCGCACCATCCAGCTCAACCGGCAGACGCTGAACATCTCGCTTCTGGATCAGGACCGGCGCGCCTATGGCGTCGAGGGCCGTCTCGGCCTCCAGCTCGGCCATGGGTTCGACGCGGGCGTTCTCGGCAATCTCGTGCAGACCGAGGTCGACCAGAACGGCGACTGGCGGCGGGCTTCCGTGGGCGATGCCAGCACGTCGAAGCTCGGTGGCCATATCGGCTGGACGGACGACATCACCTCCGTTCGGCTCGAAGGGCAGCACGTGTTCAGCCTGTCGGACGCCGCCGGTTTCGAGATCAAGGGCTATACGCTTTTCGACCTCATGGGCAGCCATCGGTTCGAAACGGCCGATACGACGCTGAACTTCGGCATCCAGAACCTCTTCGATAAAGACTACACCACGATCTGGGGCCAGCGCGCGGTCGCGCTCTACGGCTCGCTCGCGGACAAGAGCGTCTTCGACTACAAGGGACTGGGCCGAACCTTCGCGATGTCGCTGAGCAAGGAATTCTGACCTTGCGGCCGTTCCCGCGCGGAGACGGCGACAAGCCCGGCGGGTCGCCGCCGGATTTCGCCATGCGATCCTGGCTGTTTCCAGGCGGTGAGCCGCTCGGCTCGATCCGTCGCGGCGCGCGGATCGTCGTGCGGGGAGAGGCCGGCCAGAGCGCTTTCCGGCTGGACCTCGACGGGCCGAAGGGTACGATCTCGGTCTGAGGAAACGGCGGGCCTGCATGGACGGGCGAGGCGTCTCGGGAGTACGGTGCGCGGGAGCGTGCCGCGCTATGCCGCCAGCTCCTCGCCGCGCTCGAATGTGCGATGTGCGATCCCGGCCGGCCCGTGTCGGACGTCCGGCTCGGCGGCGACGCGCTTCTCGCTCTTGCGCCCGATCTCGCTGCTATGGGCCTTCTGACGGACGCGACCCATCCTGTTTTGCGCGATCGGGACATCCTGTCCTATCGCGCGGGATGGATGGGCGTTACGACCCCTTCGCGCGCCGGTGAAGTGCCAGGCAACGTTTCGGGCTTACCCCGGCGCCCGCCCATGCCTTCCGGCCCGCTTTATGTCAGATACATTCCCTGGCTCGGTCGGACGCTCTCCTTCGTCGCCGCCGAGATGGGCGACCTGCTCCGCCTTCATCGCTGGCTGAACGATCCGCTGGTCGATCGGTTCTGGCGGGAGGCCGGCTCGCTCGAACAGCACCGCGCCTATCCGCAACGCCAGCTCGACGATCCGCATACGATCCCGATCTTCGGGCAGTTGGATGGCGTCCCCTTCGGTTATTTCGCAACCGTCGATCTACCCATGAAGCGCGCCGCGCTGGTAGTCCTCAGCCGGGAGCGGTTCGAGACGAGCCTGCTCTGGCTTCCCGCGCAAGGCGCGATGCCGCCTTCCTGATCGCCGCCGGGGTGAACGCTGGCGCCCCGCGCAATCTCAATCGCTCCGGCCTCGCCGCTGCGACCGGGAAAGACGATACTATCGCAAGTGCACGGGTCCTTCGCAGGCGCAAGCCTCCGCCGAGCCGTCGCCCGTGGTTTCGACCGCCGCCCAACCGCGCAGGCGCGAGGTCTTGCCGATGCCCGGATTGAAGGAATTGGTCGGGTCGAGCTGGCGATAAAAGGCCTTGAGCGCGGGCTTGGCCTCGTAGAGATGGCCGACATTGTGCTCGGCCGGATATTCCGCGCCCCTCGCCTCCAGCGTCTCGAGGATTGCATGTTCCAGCGCCTCGCAGTCCACGCCCTTGTGGACGAGATATTCCTGATGCATCACCTGGCACAGGAAATGGCCGACATAGAATTTCAGCGCGATCTGCTTGTCGATCTCGGGCGGAAGCGTCTCGAACCAGTCCCGCGTATCGCGCGGCAGGGCGACGTCCAGCGCCACGATATCCTCGATGCGGTCCCGGTGGACGGCGCGGTAGCGCACCACCGCCCCGCCCGACACGAAGCGGTTGAGAAGCGCGGCCTTCCCCTCGTCCTCTGTGCATTCCAGAAAGCCGCCGTGCGGCGCGGCGAGGCCAGTCGTAAAGACTGACGAGAGATAGTCGCGCATCTCCGCGATGCCCTCGCCGCCGGTGCGCAGGATCAGATGGTGGGTGTAGCGGTCCCGATAGTCGATGAGCCGCTGCGGCAGATGCTCCGGCAGGAGCTTGGAGACGCGCTGGAGCAGATGGTCGGAGATGCTCTTGCCGAGCCCGAGCGCCTCCGTGACGCCATCGAACCAGCTTTTCGCCGCGAAGGCGCGCGGGACATTGACCGAGCCGAAGCGGCGGATGAAGACGAAAAGGTCCTTGCCATAGGTCTGCGCCGCGCGGAACGCGTCGGAATGCATATATTCGCCCGCGATCGGCAGATGCTGGAACTGGCCGAGCACATGCCGGCGGATTTGCTGGAGCACGGCCGGGTCGTTCGTGCCGACATAGAAGACTTGCTCCTGCGGCTCGGCGACGAACGTGTCCATGCGCAGGGCGAAGACGGCGATCTTTCCCGCCGAGCCTGACGCCTCGTAATGGCGTCGAGGGTCGGCGTTGAAGCGCGCGGGCGTCGAAGCCTCGATGTCGCGCACATAGGTCGCGTATTCGCGGTCGGACGCCCAGGCGCCGTTCTCGTCGTGAATGTCCGACGCGCCGTAGGTGCCAGCGTCCAGGCGGGCGAGGATGGCCTCGGGGGTTTCGCCCAGTTCGACGCCCAGATGGTTGACGAGTTCGAGCCGCCCGGCCTCGTTGACGCGGGCGAACAGGGCGAGCTGCGTGAAGGCCGGGCCGCGCTGCACCAGCGAGCCGCCCGAATTGTTGCAGATACCGCCCGTGACCGAGGCCCCGATGCAGCTCGATCCGATCACCGAATGCGGCTCGCGGCCGAGCGGCTTGAGCTTGCGCTCCAGACTCTCCAAGGTCGCGCCGGGCAGGCACAGAACCTGCGCGCCGTCGCGGATCAGATCGATCCGTTTGAGGCGCATCGTGTTGATGATGACGATGGGCCGGTCGTAGCCGGTACCGAAGGGCGTCGAGCCGCCCGTCAGCCCGGTATTGGCGGCCTGAAGGATCACGGCGACGTCGGCCTCCACGCAGGCCTGCAATACTCGCCACTGCTCTACCAGCGAACCCGGCTGCACGGCCGCCGCGATCTCGCCGTCGCCATAGCGATAGCCCGTGCGAAAGCGTCGCGTCGCCCGCGCGCCGACATGGACATGGGCCTCGCCGGCGATGGCGCGCAGGCGGGCGATCAGGGTTTCGGTCATCAAGGCAGCCTCCCGAGCATGGCCGCCCCACCACCCCCGGGCTCACCGGCGGACGAATGCGTGCGGACGGTGCTGCTCGGTCCCGGCGGGACAGCGCGCCCACTCTAGGGATCGGTGGAAGCGTGTAAATCCGGCGTTGTGCGATAAGGGTATAACGAACAGGGATATCTTACCCCTCAACGCAGGGTCAGAAGCCGGATGAATTCGGAGGCGGCGGGCGGCAGGGGCGTGCGTGTGCGCGTGATCAGTTCGTAGGCCTGGCTCTTGGAGCGCAGGCGGAAGGCCAGCGTGCGGGCGACGCCGAGGCTGGCGAAAACATTGGCGACGTCGTTGGACAGGAGCGCGACATAGTTCGGGCTGGACTGGACGAGCGACATGGTCGTGAAGGCCGAGCGCGTCTCCACCAGGGCGCGGGGAAAGGCGAGGTCGGCCTCGCGATATTCCTGCTCCAGCGACAGGCGCATCGGCATCCGGGCCGTGTAGACGATCCAGCGCGAGTCGGAAAAGTCCGCGAGCTGTACGCGTTTGCGCCCGACCAGCGGATGCGCGGGATTGGCGACCACGCTCAGAAGCTCGTCGTGAAAGGCAAAGGTGTCGTAGAGTTCGGGCGTCGCGCTGACCGAGCTGCGGCCGATCACGAGATCGAGGTCTCCCCGGTCGAGCTGGCGTAGAAGCTCGCCGCTCGTATCCTCCAAGATCTCGATCGACACGCTGGGAAACCGCTCGGTGAAAACGAGCACGGCCTCGGTGACGAGCGGAACCGCGCCCATGATCGTACCCACCCGTAGCCTCGCCCAGGCGCCGTCGGCAATATGGCGCAACTCCTCCCGGAAGCTGCGGATCTGCGAGATCATGACCTTGGCGTGCCGGATGGCGCAACTGCCCGCCGGTGTCGGCGTCAACCCGCGATTGGTTCGTACGAAGAGCTGCTGCTCGGCCGCTTCCTCGATTTCCTGGAGGCACTTGGTCGCGCGCGGCTGGCTCATGCCGATGCGCGCGGCGGCGCCCTTGAGCGAGCTTGCGTCGTCAATCGTGGCGAGGAGATGAATCTGACGCATGGTCAGGCGGCTGAGGCCACGCGCTGCTTGGTCCGGCATTCCTCTATTCCCGATTGTTATACCCGTATCGACATTCAGCGCATTTACGGCAAGGGTTTTCTCCGTATTTTTGCCTAGACGCACGGGGAAATGACCGCCGGACGCCCTCAAGGGGGCGATCGCGGGCCTGTGCGCGGATTTCGGGAGGACGGGCGTGGCGCTCATCAATTACATCACCCGCGTTCAGTTCGGATATGGAACGCTCGCAACGCTGACGGACGAGCTGCCGCTGGCGGGCATCGGGCGCGCGCTCGTCGTCACCGACAAGCCGATCGCCGCGCTCGGACTGATCGATCGCGTTCGCGCTCTGGTCGGCGACAAGGTAGCGGGTGTCTTCGACGAGACGCCGGGCAACCCGAACGAGGCGGCCGTTCGCGCGGCGACCGAGCTGTTCCGGTCCGCGGGAGCGGACGGGCTGATCGCCATCGGCGGCGGATCGGTGCTGGACCTCGCCAAGGCGGTCGCGGTGATGGCCGCCCATGACGGACCCTTGAAGACCTTCGCAGCCATTGAGGGCGGCACCGAGCGGATTTCCGCCAGAACCTTCCCGATGGTGGCGATTCCGACCACGTCCGGCACCGGCAGCGAGGTCGGGCGCGGCGCGATCCTCATTCTGGAGGACGGGCGCAAGGTCGGCCTCCTGTCGAACCATCTGGTTCCGAAGGTTGCGATCTGCGACCCCGAGTTGACGCTGAGCCTTCCCGCGCATCTGACGGCGGCGACCGGCATGGATGCGATCTCGCACTGTATCGAGACCTATCTCTCCGCCGCCTTCAACCCGCCCGCCGACGGCATCGCCCTGGAGGGCCTGCGCCGGGCCTGGGCGCATCTGGCGACGGCCACCGCCGAGCCCGACAATCGCGACGCCCGCGCCAGTATGAGCATCGCTGCGACCATGGGCGCGATGTGCTTTCAGAAGGGTCTGGGCTGCGTCCACAGCCTCAGCCATTCGCTGGGCGGGCTGAACCCCCGGCTGCATCACGGCACGCTCAACGCCGTTTTCCTGCCCGCCGTGCTCGAGTTCAACCGATCCGCGCCCTCGAGCGTGGCCGAAGGCAAGTTCGACCGGCTGGCCCATGCGATGGGCTTATCCGGCGGCGACGACGTGGTGCCCGCCATCGAGGCCATGACGCGGCGCATCGGCCTGCCCGGCAAGCTCTCGGAACTGGGTGTGGAGGCCGATCTCTTCCCCGCCATCATCGCCGGCGCGCTCAAGGATCACTGCCACAAGACCAATCCGCGCGAGGCCTCGCCGGAGGACTACGAGGCGATGCTCGCCCGCTCGCTCTGATCGCGCGCGCGATCGACCGGCCCTTGCAGGGGTGGGAGCCCCCGCCAGCCAAGCCGCATCCCGACAACGAAGACATAAGTGGAGGAACGATGTCGAAGATCCAAGACGGGAGCCTGGAGGCTTCCACCATGAAAGCCGTTCTGTGGCGGCTCATTCCCTTCGTGATGCTTCTTTATTTCATCGCCTATCTCGACCGCGTGAATATCGGCTTCGCGGCGCTCACGATGAACGCCGATCTGGGCTTCTCCGCGACGGTCTATGGCCTCGGCGCGGGCATCTTCTTCATTGGCTACGCGTTGTTCGAAGTTCCCAGCAACATTTTCCTTCACAAGCTCGGCGCGCGGGTCTGGATCGCGCGCATCATGATCACTTGGGGGCTTCTGTCCGGCGCGATGGCGCTGGTCAGCGGTCCGATCAGTTTCTACGTGATCCGCTTCTTTCTCGGCGCGGCCGAGGCCGGCTTCTTTCCCGGCATCATCCTCTATCTCACCTACTGGTTCCCGGCGAAGACGCGTGGCAAGGCCGTCGGCCTCTTCATGGTCTCCATCCCGCTTTCGGCCATGATCGGCGCGCCGATCTCCTCGGCGCTTCTCGGGCTCGACTGGCACGGCCTCAAGGGCTGGCAATGGATGTTTATGCTGGAAGCCATCCCGGCCGTACTTCTGGGCATCGTAACCCTGTTCACCCTGACGGATCGCCCGGAACAGGCCAAGTGGCTACGCGCCGACCAGCGCGAATGGCTGGCGGCCAAGATGGAGTCCGAGCGCGGCGCGATCGCCTCCACTCATGGCGAGAAGTCGCTGAAGACCGCCCTTTTCGACAGGAAGGTCCTGGGCTTCGCCTTCATCTATTTCTGCGTGGTGCTGGGGTCCTATACGCTGGGCTACTGGTTGCCGCAGATGATCAAGACCTTCGGCGACATGAGCAATCTCCAGATCGGACTGGCGACCGCAGGCGTCAACATGTTCGGCGTGGTCGCAATGATCTACTGGACCCGCCGCTCCGACGCCCGACAGGAGCGCCTCGGCCATTTCGCCGCCGCCGTCATCCTGGCCGCCATCGGCTTCGGTCTCTGCGCGGCGACGCTCTCCACCCCCGCCGTCGCCATCGTCGGCCTGACCCTGGCGGGCATGGGCGTCTTCTCGGCGCTGCCGACCTTTTGGGCTCTGCCGACCACGTTCCTGACGGGCGTCGCCGCCGCCGCCGGCATCGCGCTCATCAACTCGATCGGCAATCTGGCGGGTTATCTCGGCCCCTTCGTCATGGGCTATCTCAAGGACATGACCGGCAGCTACGCGGTCGGGCTCGTCATCGTCTCGGCGCTTCTCGCCTGCGCCGCGCTCAGCCTGCTTCTTGTCGCCCGCATGAGAGCCCCTGCCCTCAGCACCCATCGCAGCGCGTAAACGCCCCTCCCGGCTCGAAACCTCCCCACGGGCCGAGCCCGCGCTCCCCCACCCTGTGGGGGAGCGTTTTTTCTTGTCTGGCTTCCGCTGACAGCCCGCGCGAAACAGGGGGCGCGCTACGCGGGGCCAGGGCCGTGCGCGGGCGGACGTCGGCCGAAAATTCGCATCGATCCTTTATGGTGGGGTCTGCCAGAAATGGTCTTATCGAAACAACAGGACCCGTTCCTTCGATGAGTTCCGTATTCTCCGGCGTTGTCACCTCTCTGGTCACGCCCTTCAGGTCCAGCTTCGACGCCGACCTCGGCCCGTCTTCCGAAGTGGACACGTTCCGCGTCGCGGCCCTCACGCGCTGGCAGGCGCGCAGCGGCGTGCGGGCCGTCGCCCTCGCGGGCTGGGCCGGCGAGGGCTCCACCCTCCAGCGCGCCGAGCGCATCGCGCTGATCGAGGCTGCGGTTTCGGCCAAGGGGCGGATGGCCGTGCTTGCCCATGTCGGAACGCCCGGCACCGCCCGATCTTGCGCACTCGCGCTGGATGCCGAGGCGGCCGGGGCCGACGGGCTGGTGCTCGTCATGCCCTTCTACAACAAGCCCTCCTTCGCCGGCATCCGCGCCCATGTCGAAGCCGTCGCGGCCGCGACCGGGCTGCCCCTGTTCTTGGAGTTCGACGAGGCCGCGACGCGCGTGCATCTCTCGTCCTGTCAGATGGCGGAGCTTTCGCGGATTCGGAATGTCGCGGCGATGATCGACCATTCCACCAATCCGCTTCATGTCGAATGCATGAGCCGCGCCAAACCTGGTGTGGCCTTTCTGGCGGCCCACGACCCCACGTTTGCCGCCACAGCCCTTTTGGGCGCCGATGGCCTGTTCAGTACAGTGGCGAACGTGGCGCCTAACCTCGTCGTCGGTCTCTGGCGGGCGATCTGCGAAAACGATGTGGGGCTGGCGAGGGAATTCCAACGACGCCTTCAGCCTCTGGCCGACCTGGTGGAGGCGGAGGGTGCTGCGGCCTTGAAGGAGATGCTGCATGGGATCGTGGGATGCGACACGGCCGTGCGGCCGCCGCTGCACAGGCTCGGCCCGGACGCGCGCCGACAGGCGGCTCTGATATGCCAAGGGATCGAGACGGTGATTCCACCCGTTCCGGCCAGCCTTGAGATCGCCAGGGAGTCTGTTCGATGAGCGCGCTGTCCAAAGCCGAGTTCGAGCCGGACCCGTTCGCCTTCACGCTCCGTCCCGATGGGCACGGGAGCTGGATCGTCGAAGGCCCCTGCAATGGCTGCGGCGGCATCTTCGTTTCGCGCGAGGCTGCCTTGGAGTTCGTCAGGAGGGAGCGCCGCGCGATGGATGAGATGTCCCGGCATGTCGGCTTTGCCCCACGCGCCGATGGCCTCGGGGCATGGGCCGTCACAGCGGCGTGCCCGATGCCCAGATAGGCTTACCCGGCTGCCCGAGGAGAAGCACCCTCCTGGCCGACAGAGCCGGGAACTCGATCCATGCGGCGACCGCATATCGGACGTGCTCAGGGCCGATAGCGAAAGGCTGCAAACCTCCTCTTCGAGCTTTGCGCTACTGCTTCATCAGCGGGAGGGGTAGGTTCTGCCCATCGGAAGAACACGCACATGCCGGCCACCACCGATGAGAGGCCGGACACGAAAGGCAAGACACCATGTCCCTCGCTCGCTCCTTCAGCACCTGGCGCCAGTATCGCAACACGGCCGCCGAACTGAACCGTCTCTCGCAACGCGAACTCTCGGACCTAGGCATTGCCCGCTCCGACATCCCGGCCATCGCCCGTCAGGCGGTCCGCTCTTAAGTTTCTCCCTTTCGTTTCAGTTGGTCCTCCCCCATCTGAAGCGGACTGGCCGAACGGTTCCTCCCACCTTTCGGCTTCTCTCCAACGCCCTTGCCGGTCCTCCCCCGGCAGGGGCGTTTTTCGTGGGGTGCACAGCGATTCGGCCGAGACGGTTTCGAACGGTGCGAATGGAGGGCCGCCTCCGCCTTGCGGAATGCTCCCACGGCCTCGCCGATCGGACGCGAGATGCGGAAGCGCCCTCTTTCCAAAGCGGGCGAGCGGCGCATGAAACGCCACCGCCGACAGCGGCTCATCCGGTTTCGATCCGAAGTGGATTTTCTCCGCTCTGGCATCCCGTGGAGCCTCGCGATTATATCGTGCGGATGAGCTTGAGGAGCGTGAGGAGCGTGACCGATTCCTGCCCGGAATATACCCTCATACCGGCGACCGCTGAGGACTTCGACCGCCTCTTCGAACTTCGGGTCGCGGCCATGCGCGAGAGTCTGGAACGTATCGGACGCTATGACGAGCAGCGGGCTTTCGAGCGCTTTCGATCAACCTTCACACCTGAGCATACCCGCCTCATACTGGTAGCCGAAGAGCTTGCTGGTTGCGTCGCCGTAAAGCCGGAAGCAGACGGGCTGCTTCTCGAACATTTCTATATCGATCCGGCATTCCAGGGGCGTGGTTTAGGCGCTGCCATTCTCCGGCAGATCCTCGCCACCGCCGACGAGTCAGGCCAGTCCGTACGATTGTGCGTGTTGCAGAAGAGCGATGCAGGACGCTTCTACCGGCGCTTCGGTTTCAACGAGACCGCGCAGGACGATGTCGACATCCACCTTTTGCGCCTCCGCTCATAGGCTCGCCCGCCAGCGGGCGAATGTCGTTTCCCTGAACGACCGCTTTCCACTCGGACGCCGGTCGAGCGTGCGGAAACACATGCTCCGCCTCTTCCCCTGGTGAGCGTCGCCCGCTTTATGATGACGGGCTGCACCATACGACAAAAACGCAAAAAGGCCGCTCCGGGAAGGAGCGGCCAAGCTTGACCGCCGCGTGGACGAAACGCGTCCGGTCGTCGTCAGTCTGACTGGAGGTCAGGTCATGTGCCGGCGGGCCGGCGAAACCTGCGGGACGGAGCCCGCAGGAACTTGCTCGGATTAGAAATTGCGCTGCAGGCGCAGGAAGCCCGCCACCTGATCGACGTCGCCGACCGGACCGCCGAAATCGACGTTCTTGTAGGAGACTTCGCCGAGCGCTGCGAAGTTGTTCGTGATCGCGTAGCCGACGTTGCCGACAGCGGCCCAGTATTCGCCCTGACCGATGAAGGTCACGCCGTTGATCGGGGTCACGAGACGCGAGTCGAAGGTCTTGCCGTACTGGCCGGCGATCGCGAGACCGACCTTGCCGAACTTCTGCGCGTAGCCCGCACCAGCGGCCCACTCGAGGATGATCGGAACGCCCGCATTGGTCAGCTGGTTGCTGGACAGCGTGCTGACCGTGTTGATGGCGGTGATGCCGGCATAGACGGTCGGGTCGAAGGCGTAGTGACCTTCGATCTTCAACTGCGAGTCGGCCGCGATCAGGTTCTTGAGGAGGACGCCGCCCTTCAGAGCGAAGGCGTCGTTGTTGCCGTCGCGCAGCAGCGTCGGGAAGGCGCCGACGATGGAGATCGGAACGCCGTTGATCGCGATCGTGTTCGTGATGCCGTTGGCGTTGACCGGGTTGTAGGTCTCGTCATAGACGGCCGAGAGGTAAGCACCGCCCCAAGCGCCCGAGTAGACCAGCTTGGCATGGACATCGGGAACGATGTCGCCGGTGCGGTCGTCTTCGAGGCCGAGCGTGGCCGAGAAGCCGTTCACAGCGAACGTGTAGGAGATCTGGTTGGTGTTGAAGTCGCCGACCACGAGATCGCTATCGGTGAGCAGGCCGTCTTCCAGACCGCCGACGCCCGAGGTCCAGAGCGAGTCGCGGTAACCGACGAGCAGGCCGCCGAGCTGGACGTAGGCCTGGTCCATCACGTAGCTGGCGCCGAGCGAGGAGTCGGGCTGGGCGATCGTGTTGTTCTGGGCCTGGACGCGAGCGAAGGCGCGCAGGGTGCCGAGTTCGGTCTCTTCGCGAGCGTCGAAGTTCAGACGAGCGCGGACCGAGCTGCCGGCCTGATAGTCATCGCCTTCCAGGTTACGAGCCGGATCGCCAGCCACGTTATACTGGAAACGGACATAGCCGCCGACGCTGAGGCAAGTCTCGGTGCCCGGGATGTAGTAGAAGCCCTTGCCGTAGACGTCGCAAACGCGGACGTAATCGACCGGCTCAGGCTCGGCGACGACGACAGCATCGGCCGCGCGGGCACCCGTCATCGCCACGAGGGCCGCAGCGGAGCCAAGAAGAAGGCTCTTCAAATTCATAGTCTTAATCTCCAGCAGACTGTTTTTGGATGTGTTCGTTGGGCGCCTATGTCCAAAGCCATCCTTACCAAACTTTCATGTGGAGTCACGCGGGAACAGCACCGACACCCTTGCATGACAGCTTCGAAAGACTCCATTGATGCAATCATGCAACGTTTTCTATTGGTGCGTGTCGTTTGATGACACATTCGTGAAGAAAGCTATACTTTGGCTGTTGTGTAAACGTTACAGGCGTGTCGAAATGCCGTGGAGGCATCATCAACCGATGGCTTGGGGGACTTAGCCAGTCGATGCGCCGGATGCAGAAGCGTGGCGCTCGGTGCTTGCTATGGCGCCCCGTCGGGCGCGGCGACGCGCCTTCGTCAATCGTCGAAGCGCAGATCAGCGCGCCCATGGGTCAGATCGCTCACCAGTCGGGCCATCGTCTCCGCCATGTCTTGCGGAACGGCGAGCGACCATTGGGCCCCCGTCTCACTGAACGTGGTGGCTTGAATCTCCACCCCGGCCTGAGCCGCGATGCGCGCCTGCAAAAGCGCGAGATCGCCGAACAGGCAGGTCAGCGTCGCCGCGACCATATCGCGAAGCGGGGCCTTCTCGCCCTCCCGCAGGCAGAGCGCGGCGGTTCCGCCATAGGCGCGGACGAGACCGCCGGTGCCCAAGCGAATGCCTCCGAACCATCGCGTCACCAGAACGGCGACGCGATCCAGCCCTTGTCCGTCGATCGCCTGCAGGATGGGCTTGCCCGCTGTGCCCGTCGGCTCGCCGTCGTCCGAGAACCGATAAGTCTGCCCGATCCGCCATGCCCAGCAATTGTGATGGGCCGTCGGATCGGCGTGCCGCGCCAGAAAGGCCTGCGCCGCCTCCGCGTCCGACACGGCATTGGCCACGGCAAGGAACCGGCTCTTCTTGATGTCCTGCTGGGCGTGTGACGCTGCGGTCAGCGTGTGGAGTGTGCTCATCGATCGCTATTACAGGCTGGACGGTTTCGAAGCCCTCACGAAGACCATGTCGGCTTCGTTTCCCTGCATAGGATGGCCGCTGCCGTCGAGAAAGACGGGATCGTCGCCAAGGCCGCCCAGCCTCCCTTCGTCTTCGACAACCGCCAGCCCGCAAGCGAACTCCGCACCTCCTATGCTGTGTCGCATGAAAAGGTCGCGGCCGAGCTGCAGACCAAGGAGGTCTGCCGACGATTGCGGGCAAGGGCGGCATCACGATCCCGATGGGTGAACTCAGCCATCCGGCGGCCGAGGCGCATGCCGGACATGCACAATGTTCCGGCCACCCCCGGAATGCAGCGGGCGGCGAATCTCGAAGGAGCAGAGCGCCAACGGATTCGGGAGCAGGCTGCCTACGTCACCCGCGTCCGGCTGGGCGGAGGTCCGCGGCCGAAGGACGTGCTCGCCGAGAATGACGGGATGGCGCTGCGCGCCGTCCAAGCGATCAAGGCGACCGGCGCGAGCGGGCTCGCATAGCAAAGGCTTCGCGGTTATCGCCTCCGATGTCCGTAAGCTTGCCGAATGCAGAGAGGAAGTGGCGGTCGAAATCGGTTGCCCCGCGGTCTCGACCCCTACGAGATGAGAGGACGCGGGCGTTAATCTGCACGAACTCGTGCTCGACATTCAGCGCACGGCCGGGTTGGTGTCGGAAATCTCGGCCGCCTGCCGCGAGCCGTCGGTGGGTATCGAGCAGATCACTCAGGCTGTTCAGCAGTTCGATCAGGTAACGCGGGCCAATGCCGGCGTGGCCGACGAGATGAACGCGGCCGCCGAGGCGTTATCCAGCGAAGCGCGGCTCTTCAGCGAGCGCACCGGCTTCTTCCAGCTGAAGGCGAGAGCAAACGCCTCGACGGACACCAAGCCTGCGTCGGCGCAGGCGCCGAACGTCGTGCGAATGCCGACCGACGCCTCGCCCGGTCGATCCCATCCGTCGCAGCCAGCGCGTAGTGCGGCCGGCATCGATCTGAGCTTGGACGGCGAAAGCGGCTTCGAACGTATCAGCGCTGGTTCTCTGGGAAGCCGAGCGTCCCGGCCCCGCCACAGCTCGACCCCGCCGGCCTTCGTGCCGACGGGTTTGCCGTTTCCGAGGTAACGCCAATGCGCCCGGTGAAATTCTTAGAATCCGCCGTGGAACCGAAAAATGGCGCCGTGGCAGGCAACGAACTCTCAATTGGCTCTTGCGCTTGCGCCGTCTAATCGCGGCGGTATCCTGTCCTGATCATCCCATAGGCCGATTGCTGACCGGTGACGACAAGTGTACGGCCCTCCCACGTCTCTGAAGTACCTGTCATCCTCACACCACAGAGTTCATCGTCGTAGAATGCCGGATTGATGCCGACAACGCCGCGACAAGGCCTCCCAACCCTGTCTCCCGTCAGCGTGAAACGGTATTCGACATCCTGTTTGCCGGCCAGCAGGTGCTGTGTAAAGGGAAGCCAGAAGGTGACGGCGAACCATCCGACGCAAAAGCCGACCGCTGCGGACGCGGCGAGTCCGACGAGAAACTCGACGGCTTTGACCAACTCGGATTTCTTCCTATCGGTCGTGTCGGGCTTCTTCATCGTCAGGAACTTCCAGCCCATGTAGGCGGCCAAGCCCGCTCCCAAACCGTGACCGTAGGGCCGGTATGTCGCGCTCGTCGCGGCGAGCCGAAGGAAGCGCAGGGAGTCGAGGGGTTGGAAGCTATACTCGATAAACGCTGCTACCAAAAATGAATGGAGGACAATGGAAACGATCCTTTGACGACCCAAACGGGGCTGCCAAGGCTGTCTCGTCCGCTTTCCGGCACCCGGCGAGATGGGCTCTGAACCGTCGCTCATTCAGATCGATCCTCATGTGAACGTTCGCCGCCACACCTGTACTCCCGCGACATTGTCGGAAAGCAAATCGTCCCGACATCACCCGGTCGGCTCCAGCCGAGGAAGTTCTGGCTCGAAAGTGGTCGAATGGCTCTCGACCTCTCCGCATCGTTCCTCAGCCCAATTCGATTTCGACACACTGCCGCGCGATGTCGGAGCCGGAACGTGCGGAGATCGCAGGAGCGCTGGATGCTCTCGTCTCCGGGCTCGATGCGTCGCCTTTGCTGCGTCGACCACCTCCGCGCTCGGCCGAGGACGTCCGGTCGCCGCACAGATACCCCAACCCCGGGGCGGGAACGGCAAGCAATCCATCTTACGCGAAAGAACACCCCCGAGCAGCAAAGTCGCCCGAGGGTGTTCTCATGGAGTTTCGATCATGCGGCTGGCTTGTAGCTGGCTCAGGCCGGCTGGCCGTTGCCGCCGGTCGCGCCGAAAATCTGGCCGGTCGAGTAGCTGAGCAGCGGGTCGGCGGCGGCGACATAGAGGCCCGCGATCTCGGCGGGCTGCCCGGCGCGTCCCATGGGCGAGTCGGCGCCGAAGGTGCGCAACTTCTCCTCCGTCGCTCCGCCCGATATCTGGAGCGGCGTCCAGAAGGGCCCCGGCGCGACCGCGTTGACGCGGATGCCGCGCGGCGCCAATTCCTTGGCCAAGCCCTTGGTGAAGTTCAGCACGGCCGCCCGCGTCATGGCGTAGTGCATGATCTCGGGCGAGGGATTGCCCGCCTGCTCGGAGGACGTGTTGACGATCACCGCCCCCGCGCCCATGCGCTCCAACGCGGCCTTGGTCAGCCAGAACGGAGCGTAGACATTGGTCTTCATCGTGTCGTCGAAGAGTTCGGACGAAATGTCGGCGATCGAGGCGCGGGTCTGCTGGAGCGCCGCGTTGTTGACGAGGATGTCGAGACCGCCCAGCTGGTCGGCCGCCTGCGAGACGAGGCTGCGGCAGAACTCCTCGGATCGGAGATCGCCGGGGATCGCGACCGCCTTGCGCCCTTCCGCCTCGATCAAGGCGACGACCTCCTTCGCGTCGGGCTCTTCGGCAGGCAGATAGTTGATGGCGACGTCCGCTCCCTCGCGCGCATAGGCGATGGCCGCCGCGCGGCCGATGCCGCTGTCGCCCCCGGTGATCAACGCCTTCTTGCCGGCCAGTTTGCCGGACCCTTTGTAGCTGGTCTCGCCATGGTCGGGGCGCGGGTTCATGCGCGAGGCCAGCCCCGGCCAGGGCTGCATGTCGGTCGGATAGGGAGGCTTGGGATAGGTGGCGGGATCCGGGGCGGTCGGCTCGGCGCCGGCGCCGCCTCCGGTTTGCGCGGATGCCGTCGTGTTCGAGGCAAGGGTCATGGCAGCGCCGGCGGTCAGGGCGGCTCCGGCCAGGAACGTGCGGCGGTTGGTGTCGGTCATGAGACTCTTCTCCGTGTTCCATCCCGAAGGCCGCCATCACCGGGATGGTTCCCGATCATCCTGGTCGCAGATGTGGCGCGTTCCGAACCGGCAGGCCATGTCCGACTTGCGCACGACCTGCCGACGCCAACGTCCTGGGTTGCATCCACACGATTCCCGAGAGCCCGTCCCTCACGACGCCTCACGATGCAGAATGGACGAAAGCGATTTCTCCCCTCCGCGAGGGTGCCGATCCGTGCGCGGCGGAGTCTGCGTCCGGTGCCTCACCGACGGAACCACCCCGCGATCGCCATCGACCGAATGGTTCGGCCCTCGGCTTTAGAAGAAGCGGTTGGCCGGTCGTGGCAGGCCGAGGTTCTCGCGCAGCGTCCGGCCCTCGTACTCCGTGCGGAACAGGCCACGGCGCTGGAGCTCGGGCACGACCTGATCCACGAACGCGTCGAGCCCCTCCGGCAGATAGGGGAACATGACGTTGAACCCGTCGCAGCCCTCGCTCAGCAACCATTCCTCCATGGCGTCGGCGATCGTCTTTGGCGTGCCCACGAAGGAGAGGCCGGCATAGCCAGCAAAGCGCCGGGCGAGCTGGCGCACGGTCAGGTTCTCGGCGCGCGCGATGGCAATCGCCCGCGCCTGCCCGCTCTTGGAGGCGTTGCTTTCGGGGATTTCGGGAAGCGGCGCATCGGGATCGAACCGGCGCGCATCGTGGCCGAGCGCGATCGACAGGGAGTCGATGGCGTTGTCGTCGTGAACGAGGCTGTCGAGAAGATCGCGCTTCTCGCGCGCCTCTTCGTCGCTCGCCCCCACCACCACGAAGGCGCCGGGCAGGATTTTCAGATGGTCGGGATCGCGCCCGATCCGGGCCATGCGCCCCTTCACGTCGGCATAGAGCGCGCGTGCATCCGCGAGGCCGTTCGGCGCGGCGAAGACGACCTCCGCCGTTTCGGCGGCAAGCTGGCGCCCCGGCTCGGAGGCCCCGGCCTGCACGATCACCGGCCACCCCTGGACGGGCCGGGCGATATTGAGCGGCCCGCGCACCCGGAAGAATTCGCCCTGGTGCGCCAGGACATGCATCCGCGCCGGGTCGAGATAGGTGCCGCTCGCCGCATCCCGAGGAAAGGCGTCGTCGGCGAAACTGTCCCAAAGGCCCGTCACGACGTCGAAGAATTCGCGCGCGCGGCGATACCGCTCGGCATGATCCAGATGCTCCTCCAGGCCGAAGTTCAGCGCGGCGTCGGGGTTGGAGGTGGTGACGATGTTCCAGCCGGCCCGCCCCTCGCTGATATGGTCGAGCGAGGCGAAGCGCCGCGCGACATGGAAGGGCTCGTCGAAGCTGGTCGAGCCGGTGGCCACGAGGCCGATGCGGCTGGTGATCGCGGACAGCGCCGACAGCAGCGTGAAAGGCTCGAAGGAGGTGACGGTGTGGCTGCGCCGAAGCGCCTCGGTTCCCATGTTGAGCACGGCCAGATGGTCCGCCATGAAGAAGGCGTCGAAGCGCCCCGCCTCGAGCTTCTTGGCGAGATAGGACAGGCGCGGGAACGAGAAGTTCGCGTCGCGCCAGGCGCCGGGATAGCGCCAAGCGCCCGCATGGATGCTGACGGGCCGCATGAACGCGCCGAGCCTCAGCGTCTTGCGTGCATCGATCATGGCCGATGGCCTCCTTGCTGCCGTCCGCCCCTTCGACGGTCGATCACCATTCAAAGCCTAAGCCCGCAACCTTGCGCCCCGTTCCAGATACCCGATCAGACGGCCGCGAGGATCTGCTTCTGCAAGGCCGTCGCGCGGGCATCGGCCAGATCCTCGCGCGGGCGCTCCAGCTCGACCTCGACATCGAGCGCGATCCGTCCGTTTTTCAGAACGATCACCCGGTCGGCCAGCGCGACCGCCTCGGCGACATCATGGGTGATCAGGACGGTGGTAAAGCCGCGCGCGCGCCAGAGGGTGCCGAGAAGACGGTGCATTTCGAGGCGCGTGAGGGCGTCGAGCGCGCCGAAGGGCTCGTCCAGAAGCAGGATGTCGGGGTGACTGACGAGTGCGCGCGCCAGCGCGACCCGCTGCTTCTGACCGCCCGACAGCACGGAAGGCCAGTCGCCGCCGCGCCCGTCAAGACCGACATCGGCGAGTGCGGCCTCCGCCGCCTCCCTCCAGCCATGTCCGCGCGCGAGGCCGACATTGTCGACGACGCTCAGCCAGGGCACGAGCCTTGGTTCCTGAAACAGGAGCCGGACATTGGAGCTGATGCCGGCCACCGCCCGCCCGCCCAGCTCGACGCGCCCGCCATCGGGATGGTCGAGACCGGCGAGGAGGCGGAGGAGCGTCGATTTCCCGCCGCCCGAGCGGCCGATCACGGCCACGAACTCGCCGGCAGCGATCTTGAGATCGAAGTTCCGCAGGACGGGCGTTTGGCCGAAACCCTTCGACACGCCGGACAGGGTGATCGGAAGGCCCACCGAGGCGGCCTCGACGCTTCGACGCACCGCGCTCATCGGCTTCTCTCCGTGTTCGGTTGCCAGGCCGGATGCCAGGCCAGCGCCCGGCGCTCGATCGCCCGCGTCGCCGCATCGGCCAGCTTGCCGAGAAGCGCATAGACGAGGATTCCGAGGATCACGACATCGGTTTGAAAGAACTCGCGGGCGTTCATCGTCATGTAGCCGAGGCCCGACGAGGCCGAGATCGTCTCGGCAACGATCAGCGTCAGCCACATCAGGCCGAGCGCATAGCGCAGGCCCACCAGGATCGAGGGCAAAGCGCCCGGCAGGATGATGCGCAAAAGCTGCGCGCGCCGGTCGAGCCCATAGACCTCCGCCATTTCCACCAACTGCCGATCGACGGTGCGAACCCCGTGGAACGTGTTGATGTAGATCGGGAAGAAGACGCCGAGAACCACCAGGAAGATTTTCGCCGTTTCCCCGATGCCGAACCACAGGATGACGAGCGGTATGAGCGCGAGATGGGGCACGTTGCGGATCATCTGGACGGACGAGTCCAGAAGCGTCTCGACCGGACGCCAGAGGCCCGTGGCGAGCCCGAGCCCGAAGCCGAGTCCACCGCCGATCACGAGGCCGATCAGCGCGCGCTGGCTGGACGCCAGAACATTGGCCGCCAAACTCCCGTCGAGAAGCGTGCGCCAGCCGGCGAGAGCCACGGCGGAGGGGGCCGGCAGGAGGCGGGCATTGACGAGCCCTGTTCGGGCCGCGACTTCCCAGACGATGAGAAGGGCGATCGGCAGCGCCCAGGGGGCCAGCGCCCGACCGAGGCGGGCCGGATCGAGTTTCGGTCCCGCGCGCGTCGCGGTCAGCGCCTCGACGCTCACGAGCCCGCCTTTCGCACGGCATCCGCGATCTTGATCGGCGCGGGGATCAGCCCGAGCGCATGGAACGTGTCGGCGATCCGCTGCTGCTCGGCGATCACGCTTCCATCGAGCGGCTTCACGCCGAAGGACTGGCGCTCCAGCGCGACCGTCAGGATATCGGCGCGAATGCCGACCGAGGGCGCAAGCTTGGCCGCCGCCTCTCCCGGATTGGCGCGCGTCCATTCGTCGATTTCGCCGATGGCGGAGATCAGCGTGTCGATCGTCGCGCCATTCGCGTCCACGAAGGGCTTGGCTGCGAGATAGAACTGGTGGTTCGAAACGATGCCCTCGCCGTTGCGCAGCGTGCGCGCTTCGACGGCGACTTCGGCCGCAGCCTGGAACGGATCCCAGATCGCCCAGGCATCGGCCGATCCCTGCTCGAAGGCCGCCCTTCCGTCGGCGGGCGGCAGGAAGGAAACCTTCACGTCGCCATAGGCGAGCCCGGCCTCTTCCAGCGCCTTGACGAGAAGGTAGTGAACGTTCGAGCCCTTGTTGAGAACGACGGTCTTTCCCTTGAGATCGGCGACCGACCGGAGGGGGCTGTCCTTGGGAACGAGGATCGCCTCGCCCTTGGGCGCGGGCGGTTCATGGGCGACATAGACCAGCGGCGCGCCCGCCGCCTGCGCGAAGATCGGCGGCGCCTCGCCGGTCGATCCGAAGTCGATGGCGCCCACATTCAGGGCTTCCAAGAGTTGCGGCCCGCCCGGAAACTCGGTCCACTGGACGCTCCAGCCGAGAGGCGCCAGCTTCGCCTCGAGCGTTCCCCTGCCCTTCAGGAGAACCAGCGTGCCGTATTTCTGATAGCCGACGCGCAGGACCTTGTCGGCCGCCTGCGCCGGCGAGGCCGTCGTCAGAAGAGGCGATAGGCCAAGCGTCAGCGCTCCGACCAGGGCTGCGTTGAAAAGGCGGCGGGTGATACGCATGGATGGGCTCCGGCTTCGGCAGCGATAACCGGATGCTAGCGGGAAGCGGCGCTCGCACCGAAGCATAAATCCATCAAATCCACCCTATTAGTAGATATATTTTGCTCGCGCGGATGGCGGCTTGTGCGCTCGCTTCGAGACATGGACGGGGCGCGTCTTATACCCATCGTCCATGAACTCGTCGCAGCCTTTAAATCAGCCTTTCAAGGTCGGGCATCCAACCACACGAGCATCAAAGACGGCGGGGCTGTGAAAGGGAAAGGCGCGCGATGATGCTTCGATGTGACCGGCTGTGGATCCACCGTCAGGCTTTGGACAAGCCTAGCCCACCTGCGCCTCGCAGCGATCAGGCCGCCCTGTCCCGCTTCGTGTCGTACATCGCGGCATCGGCGGCAGCCCTGAGATCGTCCGCCGTCATGCTCGGTTTCCAGAGCGCCGCACCCAGACTGACCCCGACCGGGACGCTGGTCTCACCAAACTCGATGGGCCGCATGAACTGGCGGCTGATCCGATCAAGAGCGACGGCGACCGCGCCATCCGTCGCGGAGGACAGAATGGCGGCGAACTCGTCGCCGCCGACCCGCGCGATCCTGTCCCTCTCGCGCACGCCGGACCGCAGCCGCACGGCCGTCTGACGCAGGACCTCGTCGCCCACTGCATGGCCGAACGTGTCGTTGATCGACTTGAAGCGATCGAGATCGGCCAATATCAGCGTGAAGGGAACGCCGCTGTCCATGGACTGCGCCATGGCGGCGGCAAGGTCGAGGTCGAAGCGGCGCCGGTTGGCGATGCCCGTCACGATGTCGATGAAGACATCCGCCTGAAGCTCGATTTCGGCGCGCTTGCGATCGTTGATGTCGGCCGAAAGACCCAGGAGCTGTATGATCTTGCCGGTCTCATCGACCACCGGCGACAGGATGGTGCGCCACCAGCGCAGACCCGAGGGGGTTTCCGCCAATTCCTCGTACTCGTCCATGACGCCGGATGCGAGGCAGCGGCGATAATTGGTCTCCCACGCCTGAGCGCCCTCGAAGGACATGAACTCGGCCGCGGTCTTGCCGATGAACATCTCCTTGGTCAGGCCCGAAATCTGGCACAGAATGTCGTTGATGCCATCATAACGCAGAACGCCGTCGTCGGTGATGGCGACCGAGAATGCCGGAACGGCAAGCGAATCCACGTTGATCTTCGACACCGTCCTCGGCCCCATTCCGCAAAGACAAACTGAAGGACAGGGGTAAAGATCGTCTGAAGAATAAATCTACTGCAACTCTCTTCGAAATGTCGCGCGCATAACGGTTGGTGATGTCGAGCCTTGGCGGCCCAAACACCGACCTTACGCCACGTCCGCCCATCAGCATTTGAAGGAATTTGAGACCAGGCAGGTCGCAAAAGCGGGGATCGACCCGAAGTGTCTCGAGACGCGGACGGTCAGCAGGTGAGTGACCCGAGGGGCACAGCCAAGATCCGGTTCAGCCGCTTCCTTCCCGATCCCGGATCGCCCGTCCTTCCTCATCGACGATGACGGCGGCTGCGGACGCGTCCGTCAACCTCGTTCTCGGCGTCTCGCCCTTCGGCGCGTGACGGGCGAACGGCTGACATCCCAACGCTTCCGCGCGAACATTGCCTACCCAGCCCTGGCAGGCCGGGACGGGCCGGCCCGGCGGGTGTTGGCCAGCGCGACGCCCAGCGCAACGGCCACGACACCCACGATCGTCAGGAGGGTCGGCTGCTCGCCGAGAAGGGGAATGGCCGCGCCCGTCACCAGCACCGGAGCCAGAGCGCCCATCGTGGCGCAGCGGAGCGCGCCGAGATGGCGGACGGCGATGGCATAGACAAGCGTTGAGACGATGCCCGTCCCGATTCCCTGAACACCCGCAAAAACGAGCACCTGATGCGGTTCGATGGAGCCCAGATGGCTTTCGAAGACACCGCTCGCCTTCAGGAGCACGATGGCGATCGCCGAAGGGTAGGTCACCAGCATCAGGCAGGTCATCGGGGTGACGGCGGCCAGTCGCATTCCCATCGTATAAGTGCCCCAGAGAAGGCTCGCGGCCAGCAGCAACGCGGCGCCCGCGATCACGCGTCCATCGACCACGCCCAGCCCAAGGACCAGCAGCGCGATGCCGAGGACGATGGTGGCGAGCCCCGGAAGGCTCGCTCCCCTTTGTCCTGTCAGGACGCGGGCGAGGATCGCCACGGCCAAGGGGGCCGTTCCGGCGACGAGGGCGCTGACATGGGCCGCCGAGGTGAAGCGGCCACCCGCCGCGACGAGGCCGAAGAACGGCAGGCCAGCGCCCATCACGATCATCAGGGCGGGCGCGAGCCGAACGGATTTCAGTTCGCGAAGGCGCGCGGGCACGAGCGGCAGGAGGATCAGGGCCGGCACGGCGAAGCGCAAGAGCGCGACGTCGCTCGGCGTCAGAGCCGACGCGCCGATGCCTCGCATCGACAGGCTGAAACCCGCCCAGGTGACGAGAGCGGCGCACATGGCCGCCCATCCCAGCATCGAGTTCGACATGGGGCGCGCAAGGGTCGTCGACGCAAGCGACATGAGGCATTCCTCGCTGGGGTGATGCCCGCAGAATACCAAAACAGACGCGCCATATTCTGCCTATTTCAGCTATGATTACGCTTTACATTGGCAGATTCTGCCACAAACCGGGGATCCATCATGGACGACAAGGACAGGCAGATCATCGCCGAGCTCCAGGCGAACGCCCGGCTGACGAACAGCGAACTGGCCGAACGCGTGAACCTGTCGCCTTCGCCCTGCCTGCGGCGCGTCCGCCTTCTGGAGGAGGCCGGGATTCTGAAGGGCTATACGGCGATCGTGGACGCGGAGGCCTGCGGCTATCCCGTGACGGCCTTCGTGCGCATCCGCTTGCAGCCCCACAATGGAGAAACCGTGCAGGCGTTCGAGGCGGCCATCGCGAAGATCGACGTCGTGATGGACAGCTACGTGATGGCGGGAAACGCCGACTATATGCTCCGGGTCGTGGTGAAGAGCCTCAAGCACTACGAGACCTTCATCCGTTCCGATCTGCATTCCGTCCCCGGCGTCGCTTCGATCGACACGAGCTTCACCTACGGCCACGTGAAGCATTCGCTGGTGCTGCCGATCGACCGAGATCGCCACTCCTGACCCTTCGGAAATGCCGTACTTCGCAATCGGGCGACGGAAGGTAGGGTTCACGGGACGTTTCGCGTCAGCCGAGGCACGACATCCGTTCAAGCGTGCTCCGCCGTCCCACGCCTGCTGAAAGACAAGCCCTTCATGCGATCCAGCAGGAGATAGATGACCGGCGTCGTGTAGAGCGTCAGCACCTGGCTGACGAGGAGGCCGCCGACGATGGCGTAGCCCAGCGGCTGGCGCAGTTCGGAGCCCGAACCATGGCCGAGCGCCAGCGGGATGCCGCCCAGAAGCGCGGCCATGGTGGTCATCAGGATCGGGCGAAAGCGCAGCCGGGCGGCTTCCACGATCGCCTCATCGGGGGTCTTACCGGCCTTCTCTTCCTGAATGGCGAAGTCCACCAGCATGATGCCGTTCTTCTTCACGATGCCGATCAGAAGAATGACGCCGATCATCGCGACCAGCCCGAAGTCGAAACCCGCCCATCGCAGCGCCAGAAGAGCACCGAGCCCGGCGGGCGGCAGCGTCGAGAGAATGGTCAGCGGATGGATCAGGCTCTCGTAGAGAACGCCGAGAATGATGTAGACGACGACCAGCGAGGCGAGGATCAGGAGCGGCACGGTGGACAGCGAGTCCTGAAAGGCGCGCGCGCTGCCCGAGAAGCTCGTTTGCAGCGAAGCGGGAGGATGAAGCGCGGCCACCGCGTCTTCGATCGCGCGCGTGCCATCCCCCAGCGCGACATTGGGCGCGAGGTTGAAGGAGATCGTCACCGCCGGGGACTGGCCCTGATGGGAGATCGACACGGGCGACACGCTGTCGGTGGTCCAGCGCGCGACGGCCGACAAGGGAACGAGCGTTCCGTTGGAGGCCCGAACCGACAGGCGGTCCAGCGTGCTGATCTGGCTCTGGAGATCGGGCAGCACTTCGAGCACGACATGGAACGTGTCGGTCTGGGTGGAATAGGAGGCGACCTGCCGCTGGCCGAAGGCGTCGTAGAGCGTCTGGTCGATCGCGGCCGGCATGACGCCGTAAAGCGTCGCCGCCGCGCGGTCGATCCGGATCGACAGGGTGGGCGCTTCGGCCTGCCGGTCGCTGCCGACGTCGCGCAGATCCGGCAGGGCGCGCAGGGCCTGTGTCACCTTGTCGGACCAGTCCGACAATTCGTCGATGCTCCCGTCCTGCAACGTGTATTGATACTGCGTCTTGGCGGGGCGGGCGCCGATATTGATGTCCTGCGCCGACTGCATGAAGAGCTTGATGCCCTGCTGGGCGTCGAGCGCCGTGCCCAGGCGCTCGATCACCTCGCGCGCGCTCGCATCGCGCTCGGCCAGCGGCTTCAGCGTGATGTTGACATGGCCCTGGTTGAGCGCGTTGCCGCCATTGCCGCCGCCGATATCCATGAAAACGCTGTAGACGGCGGGATCGCGCAGGATGATCTCGCTGACGCGCTCCTGCAATTTGGCCATTTCGGAAAAGGAAATATCCGGCGAAGCCTGCGACAGGCCGGCGATGAAGCCGGTGTCCTGCTCCGGGAAGAAGCCCTTGGGCGCTTGGTAGAAGAGATAGCCGGTGAGACCGACGGTGCCCAGAAAGGCCAGAAGCGTCAGACCCTTGTGGCGCAGAACCGGCTGGAGGCTCGCGATATAGAGCGCCGTCAGCCGCTCGAAGAAGGCCTCCCCCGCCCGGTAGAACCAGCCGCGCTTCTCATTGGGCACATTGCGCACGAAACGCGAGGCGAGCATGGGCGTCAGCGTCAGCGAGACGAAGGCCGACAGGACGATGGTAAGCGTCAGCGTCAGCGCGAATTCGCGGAACAGGCGTCCGACGATGCCGCCCATCATGAGGATCGGGATCAACACGGCGATCAGGGACAGGCTGATCGAGACGATGGTGAAGCCGATCTCGCCCGCGCCCTGCCGCGCGGCCGCCAGCGGCTCCATCCCGTCCTCGATATGGCGCGAGATGTTTTCCAGCATGACGATCGCATCGTCCACCACGAAGCCGACCGCGACCACCAGCGCCATGAGCGACAGATTATCGAGGCTGAAGCCGAGCACCCACATGGGCGCGAGCGCGCCCAAAAGCGCGATCGGCAGCGTGATGGCGGGAATGATCGTGGCGCGCAGATTGCGCAGAAACAGAAAGATCACGAGCACGACGAGACCGATCGTCAGCCCGAGCGTGAACTGAACGTCCGAAACCGAGGCGCGGATCGTGGAGGTCCGGTCGGTGACGAGTTCGAGATGGATCGATTTCGGCAGCGAGGCCTGGAGGGCGGGCAGCTGCGTCTTGATCGCGTCCACCACCTTGATGACATTGGCTCCCGGCTGGCGGAACACATCGAGCGCGATGCCGCGCTGGCCGTTGGTCCAATGCGCCATCTTGGTGTTTTCGGCGCCGTCCACGGCGCGGCCGATGTCGCGGATGCGCACCGGGCCGCCGTTTCGATAGGCGATCACGGCGTCGTTCCAGGTCGAGGCCGAGGTGATCTGGTCGTTGGTCAGGATCGGGAAGGTGCGTGTGGGATCGTCGATATTGCCCTTGGGCGCGCTGAGGCTGAGATCGGAGATCGCGCTGCGCACGTCCTCCAGCGTCACGCCGGCTTGCGCGAGGCGGCCGGGATCGACCGCGATGCGGATGGCCGGGCGCTGGCGGCCGCCGATATTGACATAGGCGACGCCCGATACCTGACCGATCTTGGCCGCGACATTGCGCTCGATATATTCGTCGAGCTGCGGCAGGGTCAGCGTGTCGGAACTCGCCGAAAGCTGCATCACCGGCGCGTCCGCCGGGTTCACCTTATGTACCGTCGGCAGCGAGGGCATGTCCTTCGGCAATTGGCCGGAGGCTTCGCTGAGCGCCGTCTGCACGTCGCTCGCCGCCGTCTGGATGTCCTCGTCCAGCGCGAACTGCACCGTGATGGATGAGGTGCCGAGCGAACTGTTCGAGGTCAGTTCGGTGATGCCGCTGACCTTGGACAGCGCCTCCTCGATCGGCTGCGCGACGCTGGCGGCCATGGTCTCGGGCGAGCCGCCGGGCAGGCTGGCTTCCAGCTGGATCGTCGGAAAGTCGATCTGCGGCAGGGCCGACACGGGCAGGAAGGGATAGGAGATCGCGCCCAGAAGCAGGATGCCCGCCATGATGAGGGAGGTTGCGATCGGATGAAAAATGAAGAAATCGAACAGGCTGCCCTTCGCCTTGGCGGGCGGCGGTGCGGTCTCGTTCGCTCCTGGCTCGTTCGCCTGCGGCTTGGCGTGCGGCCCCTTCATCGCGGTGTCGTTCATGGCGCGCTCGTTTCCGCCAGTTCGCCGACGGGCGAACCCGACCAGGGCGTCACGCTGACAGGTGTCCCGTCCGCGATGCGCGACTGGCCATCCATGACGACCTGCTCGCCCGCCTCGATCCCCTTGGTCACCAGCGCACGAGCATCAGTGACGTAGGCCACCGTCACCGCGCGGCGAGCGACCTTGCCGTCCCCTTGCACGATATAGGCGTAGAGCCCGTTCGGACCGCGCGCCAGCGCCTTGTCGGGAACCACCACGCCGCGCCGATGCTCTACCGTCAGTCGCGTCGCCACCGGCAGGCCCGGCCAGAGGCGCTCCTGTCCGTTGTCGAATTGCGCGCGCAGGTGGATGGAGCCGTTCTCGGCGTCCACTGCATTGTCCATGATCGTCAGCCGTCCGGTCGCGAGCTTGCGGCTGCCGTCGGTGGTGGACACTTCGACGCTGGCAATGCCCGCCTTCATGGCCTCGCGAATGTCGCCGAACCGATCTCCCGGCGCCACGAAGGAGACGCCGATCGGGTCCATCTGCGTGATGGTGACGATGCCATTGGTGGAATTGGCGTCGATGATCGCGCCGACATCGACCTGCCTGAAGCCCGCGCGGCCGGTGAAGGGCGCGTGCACCGTGGCGAAGCCGAGTTGGGTCTGCGCGTTCTTGATGACGGCATCGTCATATTGGATCGAGGCCGCTAGCTGCTGGTTCGTCGCCCGCTTCTGTTCGAGGGTCGAGGCCGAGGCGACGCCCTTTTCCGCAAGGCTGGCATAGCGCTCGACATCGGCCTTGGCATTGGCGACCTGCGCTTCGTCCTGGGCCTTGCGAGCCTCGGCGGAGGCCAGATCGGCGCGCAGCTGCGTGTCGTCGAGTTTCAGAAGAACGGCGTCCTTCTCCACCGTCTCGCCCTCGGTGAAGGGAATGGCGATGACCTGCCCCCCCATGCGCGGGCGAACGGTGACGGATTGAAGCGGCGCCACCGTCCCGATCCCGTCGATCACCCGGTCGAGTTCGTCGCTCACCGCCGCGATGGCTGTGACCGGCACGGGGCGTTCGGCGTCGGACTGCTGCGCGCCGGAGGCGGCCCGAGCGCCGCCCGCGAACAGGCAAGCTGCCGAGAGGGCACCGACAAGAGCCCCGAGCGCCCTCGGGCTTCTCGTTCGTTCAGGCGGGACAGACAGCATGGCACGAACCCCTCACGGCAAGCTCACGGGAACGTGATGCCCTCGCGATGGTTCAATGGCCAACTCAATAAATGCGTCGGTCGGAACCCGTGCCCGTTTTTGAAATCTGCGGCTCCAAGGTGAGAGGTCGGCCCGGTCCAAGCCTCCGTTCCCGCACACCGCCTGGCGAGCCGTGTCCGACATTCGTGCACTCGCCTCGTACCCTGACCCCTTCGGGAGAAGGTCGGACCCATCAGGCCCGTTCGGCATGCCGAATGGCCTCCTCGCAGTCCGGTGGCGGATGCCGTGCATCTCAGCTCCCCTTCCCACTCGGCTTCGCGGCCACGGCGTGTAGCGCCTGCGTCACAGCGGATCGACGCGCTCTGCCGCACGCGCGAAGTCGGGGCGTCCAGGGCTGGTCGGTCGGCGCGGCGGCGCTACGATCATCGCCGGCGCATTCGCATGTGCCGCGCGGCGGGATGGCGAACACCGGGGCGGTTCGACCCCAGACATGCAGTTCCAATCTATCAGTGAAAGGCCGTCCATGCCGACCCACGTGCCGATCGGGTTCAAGCTCGAGGATTTGCGACCGACCCAGATGACGGTCGGCTTGCGGGAGGTCGAAGCGAAGCGGCGCCACTGGCGCGATGCCGACGACACGGAGCGGACCCTTCTCCTGCGCCGCCACGTGATCCCGGCCGTGATCGGCCCCAAGCAGCGGGCCTATATCGTCGATCACCACCATTTCGCCCGCGCCCTTCTGGAGGAAGATGCCGGTCCCGTCGGCCTTTACGTCCTGGCCGATCTGTCCGATCTGCCCAAGGGCGAGTTCTGGTGCTTTCTCGACAACAGCCACTGGTGCCACGCCTACGACGCGTCGGGCACGCGGTGCGATCTCGCCGACATTCCCAAACATCTGTCCGACCTCGCGGACGATCCCTATCGCAGCCTTGTCGGCGCTCTCATCCGGCGGGGCGGCTGCGCCAAGAGCGACAAGCCGTTTTCCGAGTTTCTCTGGGCCGATCATCTGCGCAGGCGGATCGACGAAACGCTGGTCGAGCAGGATTTCGACGCGGCCGTGGAAAAGGCCCTGTCTCTGGCGCGAGCGAGGGAAGCGCGCTCGCTGCCCGGATGGTGCGCGGCAGGAGGCGACGGGCTGTGAGCCGCGCAGAGGCAACGAGCACCGCGCCCGCCACACCCCGGACGGGGCCCGCCCTCAAAACGCACCTCGCCCTCGCACTCGCCGCGCTCGGCATCGTCTATGGCGACATCGGCACCAGCCCGCTCTATGCCTTCAAGGTCGCGGTGGGGGCTGCGGGCGGCGGCGCCCATGCTGCGATCGGCATCGCATCGCTGATCATCTGGTCGCTCCTTCTGGTGGTTTCGCTCAAATACGCCCTGCTCATCATGCGCGCCGACAATCGCGGCGAAGGCGGGGTGGTGGCCATGCTGGCCCTCTTGGGCGCCCGGAGCGCGAAGCCGCGCAGCCGCCAGTCGGTGCTTCTGGTGCTCGGGCTGATCGGGGCGGCGCTGCTCTATGGAGACGGCGCGATCACCCCGGCCATCTCGGTGCTCAGCGCCGTGGAAGGGCTGAAGCTCGACGCGCCCTCTCTCGCGCCCCTCGTCCTGCCGCTGACGGTCGCGATCCTGGTGGGTCTGTTTCTGGTTCAGGCAAAGGGAACGGGCTTCATCGGGCGCATCTTCGGCCCGGTCATGCTGGTCTGGTTCCTGCTGATCGCGCTTCTCGGCGTTTCCGGCATCCTGCGTAATCCCGCCGTGCTGGACGCGCTCGACCCGTTGCGGGCCGTCGGCTTCCTCCTGCACGCGCCGCCCGCCATCAGTTTCGCGGTTCTCGGATCGGTGTTTCTGGCGGTCACGGGCGGCGAGGCGATGTATGCCGATATGGGGCATTTCGGCCGGTTTCCGATCCGGCTCGCCTGGTTCGCGGTGGCGTTGCCGGCCCTGGCGCTGAACTATCTCGGGCAAGCGGCTCTGGTCGCGAGCGATCCCTCAGCCCTCGCCAACCCGTTCTACGGCCTGGCCCCCGGTTGGGCCCATTATCCGCTGGTGGCCTTTGCCACCGCCGCCACCGTGATCGCCAGTCAGGCCATCATCTCGGGCGTGTTCTCGCTCACGCAGCAATCGATCCAGCTCGGCTTCCTGCCGCGCCTGTTCATTCGGCACACGGCGGCCGATCAGGCGGGGCAGGTCTATCTGCCGCTCGCCAACTGGCTGCTGGCGGGCGGGACGCTGGCCGCCGTTCTGATCTTCCGATCCTCGGACGCGCTGGCGGGAGCCTATGGCATCGCGGTGTCGGGCCTGATGGCGATCTCGACGTTTCTGGCCGCGCTGATCGCCCTGCGCTGGGGCTACAGCCTCGTTCTGGTCGCGCTGGTGAATGGCGGCTTCTTCCTGATCGACATGGTGTTCTTCTCCTCCAACGCCGTGAAGATCCTGGAAGGGGGTTGGCTTCCGCTCCTGATCGCCGGGCTCGTCGCCTTCATCATGCTGACCTGGCGCGGCGGCGTGGTTCTGGTGGAGCAGGCACGCATTCACCTGCGCGAAGAGGAGCAGGCGTTTCTTACTACGCTGGACCATGCCGTGTCCTGTCGCACAGAGGGCATCGGCGCGTTCTTGAGCGCGGCCAAAACCGGCATTCCCCTGTCGTTAACGCATCACATCCGGCACAACCGAGCGCTGCAGAAGCGCGTTCTTCTCGTGTCCGTCGGCACGCTGGAGAAGCCTCACGTGCGGGCCGACGAGCGCGCGGAGGTGACGCAGATCGGACCCGACATGCACCGCGTCATCTTGCGGTTCGGCTTCATGGAGCGTTTCGACATCCCGGCCGGCCTCCGCAGCACCGGTCTTCTGACACCGGAGGAACTGGACGGCATCAGCTATTATATCGGCCGGGAAACCGTGATCCCCGATCCAAAGCTGAACGGCATGGCGCAGTGGCGCAAGCGCCTCTTCGTCTCCATGCAGCGCAACACGGCCCCCAACGGGAGCTTCTTCTGCATCCCCTCGGCGCAGTTGGTGGAGATCGGGACCGAGGTCAGAATCTGAGGTAGAACGACCGGACCCCCTTCCCTTCCGAGGTTGGAGGTCGGGATGTCCTGAAACGGGTGCTCTGGATTGGGCGGAATCCTGAAAGAGCGGCATGGGCGCGCTCGGTTGGCAGGTCTTGGTCGAACTCGGGGGGAGCGTTGATGACGCCCATCGTCATGCGACCCGTCGAGCTGGCTGGATCGACACAGGCCGGCGCGCAACAGCGATCCTTCACACCCATCTCGACCGTGACCCGTACGTCCATCAGGTTTCGGCCGGGGCGATCCAGAACTGGGCGAGCGGCCCTCGCTCCCCGTCCTGCAAGGGATCGACGTCGCAACTGATCGGGCAAAGCTCTACCGCCCGACGCCCAGATGCCGCTCGAAACGGGATGTGTCGGCCAGAAAGGCGGTGCTCGTCCCTCTCTCCACGATCAGGCCGCGATCGAGCACGATGGCCTGGTCGGCGAGCTTCAGGATACGGCGGGCCTTCTGCTCCACGATGATGGCCGACAGCCCGTCCTCACGCACGATGCGGGACACCGCATGGAGAAGCTCTTCGGCGACGACCGGGGCGAGGCCTTCCAGCGGCTCGTCGAGGAGAAGGAGCTTCGGGTTGACCGCGAGCGCCCGCCCGACCGCCAGCATCTGCTGCTCGCCGCCCGAGAGCTGGTTGCCGAGATTGCTCCGCCGCTCGCGCAGGCGCGGAAACATCGCGTAGATCCGATCGAGGTTCCATGGCCCCGGCCGCGCGACGGCGGTGAGATTTTCCTCGACCGTGAGCGAGCGGAAGATGTTGCGCTCCTGCGGCACCCAGCCGAGGCCGAGCGCGACGCGCGCTTCAGGCGCACGGCGCGTCACGTCCTGTCCGCCGAGATGGATGCGGCCGCCATGGCGCGTGGTGACGCCGACCAGCGTGTTGATCAGCGTCGTCTTGCCCGTGCCGTTGCGCCCGAGCAGAGCCAGAACCTCGCCGGCCTCCATCTTGAAGGACAGGCCGGCCAGAACGCGCGCCTCGCCGTAGCCGGCCTCCAGCCCTTCGACGCGCAGCAATTCAGACATCCTCGCCCTCCCCGAGATAGGCCGTGCGAACGCGCGGATCGGCGGCAATCTCCGCCACCGTGCCCTCGGTCAGGAGCGCGCCCGCGACCAGCACCGAGATGCGGTCGGCGAAGGAGAAGACGAGGTCCATGTCGTGCTCGATGAGAAGGATGGTCACGTCCGCCGGCAAGGCCTTCACGATGGCGAGGATCTCGTGACGCTCCTCTTCCGGCACGCCCGCCGCCGGCTCGTCGAGCAGGAGAACGTGCGGCCGCAGCGCGACGGCGGTGGCGATTTCGAGAAGCCGCTGGCGGCCATAGGCAAGATCGCCCGTCCGCCGCCCGGCGACGTCCGACAGGAGGAAGCGGTCGAGGAGTTCGGCCGCCTCGCGCGTCGCCGCCGCGTCGGCCCCGAGGCGCGGCCACCAGCGCCCGCCCCCGCCATCGCGCTCGGAAATGGCGAGGCTCAAGGTTTCGAGCGGCGTCAGGTCGGCGAAAAGCTGGTTGATCTGAAAGGTGCGCGCGAGCCCGCGCCGCACGCGGCCGTCCTGGCGCAGATGCGTGATGTCCTCGCCGTCCAGCCGGATCGACCCGGCGCTCGGCGACAGAACGCCGGTGAGAAGGTTGATCAGCGTCGTCTTGCCCGCGCCATTCGGCCCGATCAGCGCCTGGCGCGCGCCGCGCTTGAGCGTGAGGGAGACGTCGCTCGTCGCCACGAGCCCGCCGAAGCGTTTCTGCAGGCCGGTCGTTTCGAGCGCGGGGGGAGGAAGCGTCGCGGCGCTCATGGCGTCCTCCCGCGAACCATCGCGCCGAGCCGTTGCACCAAGCGGCGCGGGGCCTGCGTCAGTCGCTCGCGGCCGAAAAGGACGATGGCGACGAGGATGAAGCCGATCCAGAACTGCCAATATTGCGGCGTGATGCCTGACAGCCATTCCTGCAGCACGCGGAAGATCGCCGCGCCGATCACCCCGCCATAGAGATATCCGGCTCCGCCGAGAACGAGCACGAGCAGCGCGTCGGCCGAGCGGTGGAGGGCGAGAACGTCGAGCGAGACGAACTGCGTCGTCTGCGCCAGAAGCGCCCCGGCGACGCCTGCGTAAGCTGCCGCCAGCGTATAGACCGCGACCAGCCGGCGTCGAGGAGCCATGCCGAGGGCCGCCGCGCGCAACGGGTTGTTGCGGATGGCGATCAGTGAAAGGCCGAAGGGCGAATGCACGACGCGGCGTGCCACGAGAAACAGCACGAAGAGGACACCGAGGCTATAGGCATAGGCGACCTGCCCCCAGAGATCGAACTCGAAGAGGCCGAGCACCGGCAGCATGGTGATGCCGAGAAGCCCGTCCGCCCCGCCCGTGACCCCGGCGAAGCGATTGGCTGCCTCGAACAGCATGAGTGCGAGGCCAAGGGTGATCATCAGACGCGTGAGGTCGGAGCCGCGCAGGACGAGGAAGCTCGTGGCGAAGCCGAGGAGCCCCGACGCCGCCCCCGCGACGAGGAGCCCCGTCACCGGCTCGCCATAGACGTCGCGCGCGAAGAGGCCCGCCGCATAGGCGCCGAAGCCGAAGAAGGCGGCATGGCCGAGCGAGACGATGCCGGCATAGCCGAGGATGAGGTCGAGCGAGAGGGCGAAGAGCGCGAGGATCGCGATCTCGTTGAGGAGGAGGAGATAGTCCGGCGCGGCGACGAGGCTGGCGGCCGCTGCCGCCCAGAAGACGATCTCGCCGAGGCCCCAGCGGCTGCGCCGGCGCAGGAGCATGGAGGCTGCCGAGGCGTGGCCTTGCGCGCCCGCGAGCGGCAGGGGCACGGGCGGCGCGCTGCGATCCACCGCGCTCATCGCCCGCCCTCCCGCGACACGAGCCCGTAGGGCCGCCAAAGGAGAAGCGCGACGGTCACGGCATAGACGGTGAAGGCGCCGAACTCGGGCACGTAATATTTGCCCGCGACATCCGCGATGCCGAGGATCAGCGCGGCGAGAAAGGGGCCGGTCATGGAGCTTGTGCCGCCCACCGTCACCACGACCAGGAAGTAGATCATGAACTTCAGGGGAAAGGTGGGGTCGAGACCGAGGATTTCGCCACCCAATGCGCCGCCGAGGCCCGCGAGCCCGGAGCCGACCGCGAAGGTGGCGGAGAAGACGAGATTGACGGGAATGCCGAGCCCGCGCGCCACGCGCCCGTCATCGACCGCCGCGCGCAGCCGGCTGCCGAAGCGGGTGCGCGACAGCGTCCATTGCAGCGCGATCGTCAGCGCGGCGCAGACGAGGATGATGAAGAGGCGATAGACGCCGATCTGCACGCCCCCCAGCTCGAACCGCCCGCGCAGGAAGTCCGGCAGGAGGATGATCTGCTGGCTGGAGCCCATGAGATAGTCCACCGCCGCGATCGACATGAAGATGATGCCCAGCGAGAACAGGACCTGATCGAGATGGCTGGCACCATAGAGCCGCCGATAGAGCGTGCGCTCCAGAACCGCGCCGATCGCCGCGCTCGCCAGGAACGCGAGCGGCAGGCACAGGAGGAAGGGCACGCCGGTGCGCTGCGTCAGCACCACCGTGACGTAGCCGCCCGCCATGGCGAAGGCGCCGTGCGCGAGGTTGACGAAGTTCATCAGGCCGAGCGTCACCGACAGGCCGCAGGCGAGAATGAAGAGCAGCATCCCATAGGCGATGCCGTCGAACAGGATGGTCAGCATGGCGGCTCCGGTTGGCCGGGACAGGCGACGGGGCGGCCCCGTGCGGGCCGCTCCCTTCGGGCGGATCGGGGCGGCGCGCTTCGGCCCGCCCCGCGAAGGTGCCCTACTTCTTGGCCGCCTTGACCGGGTCCTTCACCGCCTCGACCTCGTCGAACTCGACGTTCCAGAGCTGGCCGTCCTGTTCCTTCACCTCGCGGAAATAGACGGTCTGAACGATGTCGCGCGTGTCGGGGTCGATGGAGACGGGGCCGCGCACGCTGGTCCAGCTGAGGCCCTTCATCGCGTTCACCAGCGCCTCGCCCTTGGCGTCGCCGCCCGTCTTCTTCAACGCCTCGTAGACGAGGGCCATGCCGTTATAGCCCCCGACGGCCATGAAATTGGGCCTCATTCCCCCGTTCGCGGCCTCGAACGCCCTCACGAAAGCCTTGTTCTCCGGGGAGTCGTGGGCGGCGGAATAATGATGGGTGGTGATGGTGCCAAGCGCGGCCTTGCCCATCTTGTTCAAGAGGTCGTCGTCGGTCACGTCGCCGGTCGCGATCAGGCGGATGCCGGCCTGGGCGAGGCCGCGATCGTCGAACTGCTTCATCAGGGCCGAGCCGACGCCGGACGGCACGAAGGAGAACACGGCGTCGGGCTTCGCGTCGCGCACGCGCTGGAGGAAGGGCGCGAAGTCCGGGTTGGCGAGCGGCACGCGGATCGATTCCACGATCTGCCCGCCCGCCTTGGTGAAGGTGTCGGAGAAGGCCTTCTCGGCGTCGAGGCCGGGCGCGTAATCGGCAACCAGCGTCACGACCTTTTCGATCTTGTTGTCCTTGGCCCATTTGGCCAGCGGCTCCGTCACCTGCGGCAGGGTGAAGGAAGAGCGCACGATGAAAGGCGACTTCTCGGTGATCACCGAAGTGCCCGCCGCCATGACGATCATCGGCACCTTGCCTTGGGTCGCGAGCGGCGCGGCCGCCATGGCGAGCGGCGTGTGGCCGAAGCCCGCGAGCACCTGCACCTTCTCGCGCGTCACCAGCTCCTGCGCGATACGGCGCGTCTGCTCGGCATTGGCCGTGTCGTCGCGCAGGATCAGCTCGATCTTGTGGCCCGCCACCTCGTCGCCATGCTCAGCCATATAGAGTTTGGCGCCGGCCTCCACCTGCCGCCCCGTCGAGGCGAAGGGGCCGGTCATCGGCAGGATCAGCCCGACCTTCACGGCATCGGCGGCAAGCGCCGCGCCAGCCGGCAGCATCAGCGCGGCCGAGATCAGAAGCGTCTTCAGGACTTGGCGGCGTTTCATCATGATGGGTTTCCTCCCCCTTTTGTCGTCGTATCGTGGCAAGCGACCGCGCCGGGCCTCCCCGCCCTTCGCGCGCCGGTGTCGTCAGCTGTCCGGCGGCCTGAGCCGGATCAGCGAAGCCCCTTTCACGAGGCCGAGCGCCCGGCGGTTTTCCAGCGCCAGCCGCAGGTTGCGGATGGCGAGCTTGGCGTGTTCGCGCATCAGGCTTTCGGCCCGCGCGCCTTCGCGGTGCTCGATCGCCTCGATCACGGCGCGGTGCTGCTCCTGCGCCAGCGTCAGGATGGTGCGCGCCTCGGACAGCTGCGACTGCGCCATGACGAAGGCCGAGGGCGAGGCGAAGGGAATGGCGGTCGCCCGCTCCATCTGGCGGGCGAGCGTCGGCGACTGCGCGAGGTCCAGAAGCAGCGCATGGAAGCGCGCGTTCAGCGGCACATAGTCCTGGAACCCGTCGCCGGGCAGCCGATCCTCCGCCATCAGCGCGTCGATCTCGGCCAGACACGCGCGCGCTTGCGTCAGAAGCTCGGGCGACGCGCCCCGCTCGGCGGCGAGCCGCGCGCCCGTGCCTTCCAAGACGCCGCGAATTTCGATCGCGTCGAGAATGTCCGCTTCGGTGAAGGCGCGCACGGCGTAGCCGCCGGTGGGAAGCGCCTCCAGAAGCCCCTCCTCCTCCAGCCGCATCAGGGCGGCGCGGATGGGCGTGCGCGACAGGCCGATGCGTCTGGCCATGGACGGCTCGGAGATGCGCTCGCCCGGCTGCAGCGCCCCCTCCAGCACCGCCTCGCGCAGCGCGAGGAGCGCACGCACGGTCTGCGACAGCGACGGCTCGGCTCCCTCGTCGGCCAGAGCGCTCATTCGAAGCGGTCGGGCGTGTCGAGGACGATGTCGCCCCGCACCACGCGGGAGACGCAGGTGCAGAGCTTGGCATTGCCGGCCTTCTCCTCGTCGGAGAAGAACACGTCACGATGATCGACCTCGCCCTCCACCGACACGATGTCGAGCGCGCAGATGCCGCATTCGCCGCGCCGGCAATCGTGGATCATCTCGACGCCCGCCGCCTCCAGCGCCTCCAGCATGGTGCGGTCGCGCGGCACCTCGATGACGCGCCCGAGACGCGGGATCGTGATGCGGAAGGGCTCGGCGGCATGCGCGCCGCTATTGCCGAAAGTCTCGAAGCGCAGTTCCTCTGGCGGGCGTCCGGCGCGCGCCCAGGCCCGGCGCGCGGCCTCCAACATCCCGATCGGCCCGCAGACATAGGCCTCGCCGCCGGGCGGCAGCGTGGCGAAGGCGGCGTCGAGGTCGATCCGCCGGCCTTCCTCGTCGAGATAAAGCTCCAGCCGCTCGCCGATCGCCTCGCGCAACTCGTCCGCCAACACGGCGTCCGCCCGGCTGCGCGCGGCGTAGAGCAGGCGGAACGCCGCGCCCTTGCGCTGAAGCGCGTGCGCCATGGAGACAAGCGGCGTGATGCCGATGCCCCCGGCCAGAAGCAGGTAGGCGGGCCGGGCGGGCGACAGGGAGAAATGGTTGTGCGGGCCGCTGACGAGGAGGTGCGCGCCGGCCTCCAGCGCGCCCATGTGCCGCGAGCCACCCCGGCTGTCGGGCAGGCGCTTGACGGCGATCCGCCAGACCCCGTCCTCGCAGGGGCCGACCACCGAATAGGAGCGCCGGTCCGGGCGACCGGCGATCTCCAGCGAAAAGCGCAGGTGGCTGCCCGGCGAGGGCGGCGCGAAGCGCCCCGGCGGCGGCTCGATCTCCAGCATCCGCACGTCGGGCGAAAGGTCCCGCACGGCGCGCACCCGCGCGCGCATCCAGTCGTCGATCTCGGCCATGAGCCCTGCCCTCCCCGACCCGGCTATTCCGCCGCTTCCGCCGCCAGCGGTTCGAGCGGCCGCTCGGCCTGCACCATCCGGTCGATCAGCCGGTGCGCCCAGAGCGAGCCCATGTCGATGTTGAGATTGTAGAAGGGGGTGCGCGGATTGTTGTCGATCGCCGCCTGCTGCGCCTCCAGCACGAACACGTCCTGATCGTAGAGGCCGGTGCGCTCCGGATTGGCATGGGCGACGTTGATGCGCTGCGTGAGCGCTTCGTCGTCGGTCGCGAAGCTGCGCACGAAGTTCCAGAAATAGTGGCAGGAGCCGTCGGTCTCAGGCGTGATGGCGGCGAGGAAGAAGCCGTTGACGCCTTGTGAGCGGTCGCCCTCCGGCGCGCCGGTGCCGACGGGCGCGACGCCGACGTCCCCCGCGACGATCGAGGGGGCCTCGAAGTTGATGATTTGCCAGCGATCCACGAGACCGGGCTTGCCGAGATTGCGCGCCCAGAAGGGCGGCGGCTCGATGCCCTTCATCCAGCGCGTGACCACCGCCTTGCGGTCGGTATGGGTCACGTCGAAGGGCGTCTGCGTCACATGCTCGTCGCCGATCGAGCCGGCATGGACATAGGTCTCGTGCGTGAGGTCGAGGAGGTTGTCGATGATGAGGCGATAATTCGCCTTCAAGCCATAATAGGTGCCGCCCGCGCCCACCCAGTCGGTGCCGTCGTTCCAGTGGAAGTCGGGCATCAAGGCGGGGTCGGCAAGCGCCGGGTCGCCCGGCCAGACCCAGAGGAGGCGGTGGCGCTCCACCACGGGATAGCTGCGCACGCGCGCCGAAGGATTGATGGTGCGCTGGGCGGGCATGTGAGTGCAGCGCCCGGTGCCGTCGAAGGCGAGGCCGTGATAGCCGCAGATCACCGTGTCGCCCTCGAGGCGCCCGAGCGACAGCGGCAGGAGCCGATGCCAGCAGGCATCCTCCAGCGCGGCGACTGTGCCGTCCTCCTTGCGGTAGAGGACCATGTCGCGGTTGCAGATCTTGCGCGGCGACAGCGCTCGGCCGACCTCGTGGCCCCAAGCGGCCGCATACCAGGCGTTGAGCGGAAAGGCGGCGTTCATTCCCATCACATCCTCCCAGAACGATGGAACACGACCTGTATACAGATCGGGTAGGCAGTCGGCAAGAACAGTTCTAATCAACCCGAAAATTCCGATGGAACTGTGCAATGTCAGATGAATTCGCGGCGGCCTGTATACAGCGGAGGCGACGGCCGGGACGCCCCGACCGCCGCAGGGCTCAGAGACGCGACGACGCGCCAGACTTGTCCGCCGCGCCCTTGATCGGCTCGCCCAGCGTCTTCTTGAACCAAGCCGTCACACGGTCGATCAGCGCGGGCTGATACCAGGGGAGATCGCCATGCGCGGCACCCTCGACCAGGACATAGTCCACCGGATCGCCGCGCGCACGCAGCGCTTCGAAGAGCTGTTGGCTCTGGATGGGCGAGACGAGCGTGTCGGCGCTGCCGTGCATCAGGAGCATCGGCGGCTTCTTCCCGTCGAGATGGCCCATCGCCCCCGCCGCCAGCGCCTTGGCCGGGTCGCTGGTCACCGGAGCGCCCGGGAATGTGTTGAAGGCCGGGCCGTTGACGAGAAGGGCTTCGGTGACGGCGGGCGAGGCGTGCACCTTATCCCGCTCGGGCGGAAAGCCCTCGCCGATATTGCGCACGTCCGAGATGCCATAGAGCGAAACGGCGGCCTGCACGTCGGACGGCTGATCGAGGAAGTCGCCCGTGTCATAGGCCGTCTCGCCGCCGGTGGTGGCCAGAAGCTCCGCCAGCCAGCCGCCGGCGGAATCGCCGAGGACGCCGATCCGCCGGGGATCGATGCCATAGTCCGCCGCATGGGCTCTGAGGTAGCGCACCGCCGCTTTGCCGTCTTCCAGCGGCGCGGGAAAGACGTTCGGCACCACGCGATATTCGGCCGCCGCCACGACGAAGCCGGCTTCGGCCAGCTTCGAGCGCATTTCGAAGAACTTCTCGTAATCGGCCGTCGTGAAGCCGCCGCCGGGGACATAGAGGATGGCGGGCTTCAGGTCGGGCGTGCGCGGCACGAGCAGGGTCATGCGCATCGCCCGGTTGGCGCGCATCGTGCGCACCTGCGAATAGACGATGCCGCCGATCTCGTCGATCTGCGGACGATCGCCCGTGACGCGGATCACCTCCACGCCATCGGCATAGCCGGGCAAGGCGGTATCGGCGGACGCGGCCAGCGCGGGGTTTGCGGCAAGTCCTAAGCTCAAAGTCATCAGCAGGTGGATCACCTTCATGGTCGCTTGCCTTTCTGGATCGATCGGGGCCGGGCGCGGCCTGTTCGCGAGAAGGCGAGCGGGTTTCGATACCCGGCTGAACCCACGAACCGGCGCGCGGGTTCAGATGAGCGGCAGGCCGACATAGTTTTCGGCGAACGCCGCCTGCGCGCGGGGAGAGGTGCGGAGATAGTCGAGTTCTGCCAGCTGCATCCGTCGCTCGAAGGCGCCCGTCTGCGGGAAACGGTGGGTGAGCGAGGTGAACCACCAGGAGAAGCGCTCGGCCTTCCAGACGCGCGCCAGCGCCCGCGCCGAATAGGCGTCGATCCCCGCCACCGAGCGCTCGCCGTAGAACTCCGCCAGCGCCTCGCCCAGCATCGAAACGTCCGACACCGCGAGATTGAGCCCCTTGGCGCCCGTCGGCGGGACGATATGGGCGGCGTCTCCCGCCAGGAACAGGCGGCCGTGGCGCATGGGCTCGGCGACATAGCTGCGCAGCGGCGCGATGCTCTTCTCGAAGGACGGCCCGCGCTGGAGCCGCGCGCCGAGGCTCGGGCCGAGACGCAGCGCCAGCTCGTCCCAGATCCGTTCGTCCGGCCAATCCTCCAGCCGCTGGTCCATGTCGCACTGGATGTAATAGCGGCTGCGGGTCATGGAGCGCATGGAGGCCAGCGCGAAGCCGCGCTCGTGGCTGGCATAGATCAGTTCCTCGGCCACCGGCGGGCGCTCGGTCAGGATGCCGAGCCAGCCGAACGGATAGACGCGTTCGAAATGGCGCAGGATGTCGGCCGGGATGGCCGCGCGGCAGACGCCGTGAAACCCGTCGCAGCCGACCACGAAGTCGCAATCGAGGCGATGCTCGCCGGCCGGCGTGCGGCAGGTGACGGCGGGCCTGTCCGTTTCGATATCGTGGAGGCGCACCTCGTCGGCCTCGAAGAGGATCGTCAGTCCCCGCGCCTCGGCCGCCTCGAAGAGGTCGTGCGTCACCTCCTGCTGGCCATAGACGGTGACGCAGGCGCCCCCCGAGGCCGCTTCGAGATCGATGCGAAAATCCTCGCCGTCGCTGGAGAGATGCGTGCCGGAATGGCGCAGCCCCTCCCGGCGCAGCCTCTCATCCAATCCGAGCTTGGTGAGGCAGTCCACCGTGCCCTGTTCGAGGACGCCGGCCCGCACCCGGCCTTCGACATAGGCGCGGGTCTGGCGCTCGATCACGACGGCCTCGATGCCGCTGGCATGGAGGAGATGGGCGAGGATCAGACCGGCGGGGCCGGCTCCGACGATGGCGACTTGTGTGCGCATGGTGTCTCCCAACGGGCTGCGGCGGCGCGGTGCGTCTTCGGGCGGGTTCGGCGCGCCGGTCAGGGCACGAGGCTCTCGCGGAGCCGGTTCTTGCGGATCTTGCCCGTCGCGGTGCGGGGCAGCGCGTCCACGATCTGGAACGTCTTGGGCACTTTGAAGCGGGCGAGCCGCTTTTCGCAATGGGCCTTGAGGTCGTCCCCACTGGCCTCGAAGCCCGGCTCCAGGATGACGAAGGCGTGCCCGACCTCGCCCCATCTGGTGTCCGGCACGCCGAGCACGGCGGCGGCGGACACGCCGGGATGCTCGGTAAGGGCGAACTCGACCTCGGCGGGATAGACGTTCTCGCCCCCCGAAATGAACATGTCCTTGCGCCGATCGACGATCGTGACGAAGCCTTGCGCGTCGCGCACCGCGATGTCGCCGGTGCGCAGCCAGCCGTCCGGCGTGAAGGCGCTGGCGCGCTCGGTCGGCCGGTTCCAGTATCCGGGCGTCACGTGAGGCCCTTTGACGATGATTTCGCCGGCCGTTCCATCCGGTACGTCGCGTTCCTCGGCATCGACGATGCGGATGGCGGTCGCCGGCCCAGCCTGCCCGACCGCGCCCGCATGGGCCGAGATCAGCGCGGGGTCGAGCGGCATTCCGAGGATGGTGCCGGCCTCGGTCATGCCGTAGCCGTCCACCATCGCGACGCCCCGGTCCAGCCACCAGCGGATGTTGGCGGGCGGATTCGGCCCGCCGCCGGTGAAGAGCGCCTTGAGCGACCAGCTCTCGGGGGCGAAGCCGTCCGCCTCGCGCAGCGCCGCCGCCATTTGCGGGACGCAGAAGTAATGCGTGATGCCGAGGGACCTGTCGGCGAGCCTCGAATTGGTCGTGGCGGGGTCGAAGCCCGGCGAGACCAGCACCGTGCCGCCCTGGAGCAGCGGCGGCCAAAAGGAGGTGACGAGGCCGATCACGTGGAACATCGGGGACTCGGCGAGAAACACCGAGTCCGACGTGACATGGCCGAGCACGCCGAAATTGACGCCGGTGAAGAACAGCGTCTGCGGCGTCAGGATGACGCCCTTGGGCGTGCCCGACGTGCCCGACGTATAGAGAATGACGCAGGGCTCGCCGGCATCGCGCGCGGGGCCGCGCGGGGCCGGCTCGGCCGCCTCGCAGCGGGCGGCGAAGGCGCCGACCTCCAGCACCCCAGCGCCCTCCGGCGGGGTGAAACCCACGGCCGCCCCGTCCGTGAGGATCAGCGCCGGGGTGCAGTCGGCGAGGATCGCGTCCAGCTCGGCGGGGGCGAGACGCCAATTCAGCGGCGTGAAGATGACGCCCGAGCGCAGACAGGCCTTGAGCGCGATCGCGAGATCGGCCGAGTTGCGGGCGATGGCGGCGAGCCGGTCGCCCGGACGGAGGCCGAGCGCGTCCAGCGCGCCGCAAGCCTTCCCGATCGCCTCGTCCAAGGCCCGATAGGTCCAGCGCCGCCCGGTCGCCAGATCGACCAGGGCGGTCTTCTCCGGGCGCGCCTGCGCGTGCAGGCCCACCGGATCGGGGGCAATCCAGTCTTGCATGATTTGGGTCCTCCCTCCCAGTCGAACCGTCGAAGAGCGAACCGACGAACAGCGAACCGTCGTCAGCCCTGCATCTTGGTCTTGTCGTAGGCGCCCAGACCCGGCTTGTAGGTCTTCTCGTCGATGAACTGGCGGATGCCTTCCTTGCGGCCTTCATTGTCGAAGGAATTGGCGGCCTCCTGCGCGCGCACGAGGTAATCCTCGGCCTCGTCATAGGCCATCACGCCGACGCGGCGCACGGCGTCCTTGGTGGCTTTCAGCGCGACTGGGTTCTTGGCGAGCAGCACCTTGGCCACCTCCGTCACCCGCTCCTTCAGGCGTTCCAGCGGCAGGCTCTCGTTGACGAGACCCCAGGCGGCGGCCTTCTGCCCGTCGATCGGCTCACCCAGCATCGCGTGGTACATGGCCTGCCGGAAGGGCATCAACTCCACGGCGACCTTGGTGGCCCCGCCGCCCGGCAGGATGCCCCAGTTGATCTCCGACAGGCCGAACTTCGCCTCGTCGGCCGCGAAGGCGAGGTCGCAGGCGAAGAGCGGGCCGTAGCCGCCGCCGAAGCACCAGCCATTGACCATGGCGATGGTAGGCTTCTGATACCAACGCAGCCGCCGCCACCAGCCATAGCTCTCGCGCTGGCTCTGGCGCACGCCGGCCAGACCCTTGGCCTCCGTCTCGCGGAAATACTCTTTCAGGTCCATGCCGGCGGTGAAGGCGCTGCCCTCGCCGGTGAGGACGAGAACGCCGACATCCGCCCGGAACTCCAGCTCGTCCAGCACCTCCATCATGCGCCGGTTGAGCGCCGGGCTCATCGCGTTGCGCTTCTCGGGCCGGTTGAAGCGCACCCAGGCGATGCCATCCGTGACTTCGGCGGTAACGATATCGGCGGTGTTCACGGTCTCGCTCATGAGCGTCGTGTCCTTCGTGAATGTCGGGATGCTGGAAAGGAGCGCGCGTTTTGGCTGCTCAGATCGGGAAGTGGCCGGGCTCGGTCTCCACCGTGATCCAGCGCAGCTCGGTGAACTCGGCGATGCCGGCCCGGCCGCCGAAGCGCCCGTAGCCCGACGCCCCGGTGCCGCCGAAGGGCATCTGCGCCTCGTCATGCACCGTCGCGCCGTTCACATGGCAGATGCCGGAGCGGATCTGCCGCGCGACGCGCAGGCCCCGCGCGGCGTCGCGCGTGAAGACGGAGGCCGACAGGCCGTATTCGCTGTCATTGGCGATGCGGATCGCGTCCGCCTCGTCCCGCGCCCGGATCACCGCGACGACCGGGCCGAAGCTTTCCTCGGCATAAAGCCGCATGTCGGAGGTCACACCCGTCACGACATGGGCGGGCACGAGGACGCCCTCCGCCTCCCCGGCCGCGACCACGCTTGCCCCCTTGGACACGGCGTCCTCGACCAGCGCTTTCAGCTTGTCGGCAGTCTTCACGTCCACCACCGCGCCGAGCGGGGTCTTGCCCGCGCTCGGGTTCCCGGCCGCGAGCGTTCGCGCCTTAGCGGTGAACTTGTCGACAAAGGCGTCGGCCACCGCGTCGACCACGATGAGCCGCTCGGTCGACATGCAGATCTGGCCCTGGTTGAAGAAGGCGCCGAAGGCCGCGGCCTTCACGGCCTCGTCGAGATCGGCGTCTTCCAGAACCAGAAGCGGGGCCTTGCCGCCGAGTTCGAGCACGCAAGGCTTGAGGTTTTGCGCCGCCCGCACGGCCACGATGCGCCCGACAGCGGTGGAGCCGGTGAAGTTGACGCGGCGCACGGCCGGATGGTCGATCAGCGCGCCGACGACCTCGCTCGCATCCTCCGGCGCGTTGGTGACGAGTTGCACCAGCCCGTCCGGCAGGCCGGCCTCGGCCAGCGCCTCGACGATCAGCCCATGCGTGCGCGGACACAGCTCGCTCGCCTTGAACACCACGGCATTGCCGCAGGCGAGCGGCGTCGCGAGCGCCCGCACGCCTAGGATCACCGGCGCGTTCCAGGGCGCGATGCCGAGCACGACGCCCGCCGGCTCGCGGATGGCCATGGCGAGGCACCCCGGCTTGTCGGACGGGATGACCTCGCCCGAAACCTGCGTGGTGAGCGAGGCGGCCTCGCGTAGCATGGAGGCGGCGAGCATCACGTTGAAGCGCGCCCAGCCCTCCGTCGCGCCGATCTCGGCCATCATGGCGGCCACGAAGGCGTCGCCCTTTGCGGCGAGCGCGTCGGCGGCCTTCAGGAGCGCGGCGCGGCGCGCGTTCGGCCCAAGCGCGGCCCAGGCGGGCATGGCCTTGGCGGCCATATCGACGGCGGCGCGCGCTTCGTCCGGCGTCTGCGCGGGCGCTTGGCTCGCAACCTCGCCGCTGATCGGATTCATCCGGCGAAACAGGTTTTCGGTGGCACTCATCTGGTCTCCTCCCCAGACATCCGAGGCTCTCGAGGAGATCTCGGACATTGCTATCTAAAATAGCGATTGACTGCTATATTTCATAACGGTATTGATCTGGCAAGAGGTCGTCACGGCTGATTTCGAAAATCGGAGCGGGAGCGGGAATGGGAACGAAGGCCGGCAAGATCGATCTGATGGCGCGTCCCGTGCTGGACGATCTTCTCGGCTATCACCTGCGCCGCGCCTCGATCCTGGATCTGGCGGGCTTTGCGGAGGCGCTGGGCGACGAGATCAAGCCGGTCTCCTTCACGGTGCTCTGCCTGATCGAGGAGACACCGGGCATCACGGCCGCCGAGATCGGGCGTCAGGCGCGGCTCCAGCGGGCCAATCTCGCGCCCATGCTGGCCGAATTCGACGGGCGCGGCCTGATCGAACGGCGCGCCGATGCCGAGGACCAGCGCATCCAGCGCCTGCATCTCAGCCCTTTGGGTGCTCGGGCCGTGGCCGACTGGCGCGAGCGCGCGCTCGCGCAGGAGGAACGCACGTTCGGCGCGCTGACATCGAAGGAGCGCGAGACGCTTCGCGGACTCCTGTCGCGCATCTGGAAAGACGTCTGACGCGAGCGGGCGCGGCCTGACGAGGCCGAGACGCCCAGCCGTCTGAGAAAACGGTTCACGAGGCTCCAGCCCGCCGATGGAGGCGGCATTCGCTTGGGAGCAATGCCGGGAGCGGGCCGAGCGAATGCATGACAGCCGCACAAGCGGCCTCTGGGAGGAGACGATCATGACATCAGCCACTCATGCCCGTGGAGGGACGCGCGCGCTCACGCTCGTGTTTCTCGCCGCGATCATCGAAGGCTTCGACCTTCAGGCCGCGGGCGTCGCCGCGCCCAAGCTGGTGCCCGCCTTCGAGCTGGTGCCCGATCAGATGGGGCTGTTCTTTTCGGCCGCGACCTTCGGCCTCGTCTTCGGCGCGCTCGGCGGCGGGGTGATCGCCGATCGCTGGGGGCGGCGTACGGGCCTTGCGCTGTCGCTTGCCGTGTTCGGCCTGTTCTCGATCGGCACCGCCTTTGCCGGCACGTTCGAACATCTCGTTCTCATGCGCTTCCTGACGGGCGTCGGCCTCGGCGGCGCGCTCCCCAATCTCATCGCCATCGCGGCGGAATCCGTCTCGCCCGAGCGGCGCGGCCGGGCCGTCGCCTTCATGTATGCCGGCGTGCCGCTGGGCGGAGCGCTGGCGAGCCTCGTCGCGATGATGGGCCTGCATGACGACTGGCGGTCGATCTTCGTCGTGGGCGGTATCCTGCCGCTTCTTCTGATCCTTCCGCTCCTGACATGGATGGCGCCGTTCCGCGTGACGCAGACCGGCAAAGGCTCGACCCGCCGACGCGACGTGCTTCTGGCAAGCGGCGCGCTGGCGCAGACGCTGCTGCTCTGGACCGCCTTCTTCTTCGGCCTCGTGGTCGTCTATCTCCTCCTCAACTGGCTGCCGCAGATCCTCGTCTCGCTCGGCTTTACCAGGGACACGGCCTCGCTGGTCCAGATCGTCTTCAATATCGGCGGGTCCTTGGGCGCGATCCTAGGCGGCCGCTTCCTCGACAGCCGACGCCCGGCCCTTTCGGCCGCCCTCTGCTTCGGCGGCCTGATGCTGGCGATCGCGCTTCTCGCCATGGTTCCGGCAGGCAATGTCGCGGCGGCGCTTCTCACCGGGGCCTTTGTCGGCGCGACGCTGATCGGCGTGCAGGCGCTGCTCTACGGCATCGCGCCGCAATGCTACCCGCTCGAAGTGCGCGGCGTCGGCGTCGGACTGGCCGTCTCGGTCGGGCGCTTCGGGTCGATCGCCGGCCCGCTCTTTGCCGGCTGGCTGCTGGCGAGCGGCATGGGCCCGCAGCAACTTCTCTACGCGCTGCTGCCGATCGCCGCGCTCTGCGGAGCAACGACCGTCGCCCTCATCATCAGCCGAGACAAAGTCCCGAGCGCCATCCGGGCCTGAGCCGGGGATCGATCATCTCGGCCTCGGCCGGTCGACGCTCCGAAGCGCGCAAGCGCGGCGAGGATCGGCCGGCCGAATTCACGGCCAGCGTGCATTCAAAGGGCCGTCGCCAGCCGATCCGCGATGTAGAGGTCCCTCAGCCGGGCGGCTATCGGACCGGGGCGGCCGGAGCCGATCGGCGCTTCGTCGATCGACACGACAGGCATGGCGAAATTCGTGGCGGAGGTGATGAAGGCCTCGGCGGCCCCTTTGGCCTCGGCCACGGTGAAGGGCCGCTCCTCCACCGCGATCCCTTCGGAGCGGGCAAGGTCGAGGATGCTGGCCCGGGTGATGCCGTGCAGGATCGCGTTCGACAGGGGCCGCGTGACGAGAACACCATCCTTCGTCACGATATGCGCGGTCGCCGCGCTGCCCTCGGTGACGAACCCATCCTCGACGAGCCAGGCGTCGTCCGCCCCTCGCCGCATCGCCTCCATCTTGGCCATGGAAGGATAGAGGAGTTGGACGGTCTTGATGTCGCGGCGCTCCCAACGCCAGTCCGGCACCGTGGCGATCGACAGGCCCGTTTTCGTGCGCGGATTGTCGAGGACGGGCTTGGCCTGCGTGAACAGAACGAGCGTCGGTTCGGCGCCCTTGGGAAAGGCGAAATCCCGGTCCGCCACGCCGCGCGAGATCTGGAGATAGATCAGCCCTTCTTCGAGCGCGTTGCGCCGAACGATTTCGCGATGGACGGCGAGCAGCGCCTCCTGTGACAAGGGACAGGGGATGGCGAGTTCCTCCAGCGAGCGACGCAACCGCGCGCCGTGGCCGGCATAGTCGATCAGCTTGCCGCCGATCACCGCCGTCACCTCGTAGATCGCATCGGCGAAAAGAAAACCGCGATCGAAGACGGAGACCTTGGCCTCGGTTTCGGGCAGCCAGTCGCCGTTGAGGTAGACCGTGCGTGTCATGATGATCTCCGGGAAGCGCGGGCGTCAGCGGCGCGGAGCGGCGAAGGGGGCGAAGGACAGGCCTTGAGCCGCCAGCGCCGCCCGAAGCGCGCACGCGGTGCCGACCGCGCCCGGCGTGTCGCCATGGATGCAGATCGTGTCGGCCTCGACGGGCAGACGCCCGCCGCCGAGCGTCGGAATGAAGCCTCCCTCGACCATGGCGAGAACCTGATCGACGCTGCGTTCGACCTCATGGATCACCGCCCCCTCGCGCTGGCGCGAGGTGAGCATGCCGGTCTCGTCATAGGTGCGGTCGGCATAGACCTCGCAGGCCGTGCGCAGGCCCGCCTTCTGCGCGGCCTCCATGGTCTTGGAGTAAGGCAGGGTGACGAAGACGAGATCGGGGTCCACGGCCATGATCGCGCGCACGCAGAGCGCTGCGAGCTCGGCGTCTTCGGTGGCCATGTTGCCGAGCGCCCCGTGCGTCTTGACGTGGGTCATCGGCCAGGACAGGGCCGCCGCCATGCCCTGCATGGCCGCAATCTGATAGACGATCTGCGCCTCTAGATCCTCTGGTCGCTCGCCCGCGATGCGCCGGCGTCCGAACCCGTAGAGGTCCATGAAGGAGGGGTGTGCGCCGACCGACACGCCCCGCGCCTTGGCGGACAGGATGGTCCGACGCATCACCGACGGATCGCCCGCATGGAAGCCGCAGGCGACGTTGGCGCTGGTCACGAGGTCGAGCATCGCTTCGTCGTCGCCGATCGTCCATGCGCCGAAGCTCTCGCCCATGTCGCAGTTGAGATCGATCGTGCGCATATCCCAGCCCTGCCCCATCGCCGCGTCCGAAGCTTGCGGCCCAGCATCCTTGCCTCCGACATACGATTGGTATACTGAAAGAGCAAGGGCCAAGCACGGCCCATGGCGGTGGCCGACGGCCGATCAGGGAGACGACGCTCGCGGCATGCCCCACCGATTTCCACGCATCCTGACCTGTGGCGACAGCGCCCTGTCAGTGGAACTTTCGGACACGATCGACGAGGGCGTCAACGCGCGCGTCATCGCGTTGGCCGACAGCCTGGCCGTCGATCCGATCGCGGGCGTCGAGGACGTCGTTCCGACCTATCGCGCGCTTCTCGTCCACTACGATCCGGCGGTGCGACGTGGCGGGGATCTCGCGCCTCTTCTGTTGGATCGCCTTGAAAGGCTCACGGCCGCCCCCGATGGAGGGCGGCAGTTCGAGGTGCCCGTGGTCTACGGTGGCGCGGCGGGGCTCGATCTCGACGATCTCGCCGCGATGAAGGGCATGACGACGGACGCGCTGATCGCCCTGCACGCCAGATCGCACTACCGCGTGCACATGATCGGCTTCGCCCCGGGTTTCGCTTATCTCGGGGGGCTGCCGGAGGCGTTGCACACGCCGCGTCTGTCGGTGCCGCGCCAGCGCGTCGAGGCCGGCTCGATCGGCATCGGCGGGCGGCAGGCCAGCGTGAACTCCGTCGCCGGCCCGAGCGGCTGGCGCTTCATCGGCCGCACGCCGCTGCGCCTCTTCGACCCCACCCGCGCGGAGCCCTGCCTCTTGCGGGCGGGCGACCGCGTCCGCTTTCGCCCCGTCGGGCCGGACGAGGGCGAGGCGCTGGAGCGGGCCGTGGCGAAGGGCGAGCCGATCGCCGGAGTGCCGCTGTGAGCGCGCTCGACATCCTCCAGGTCGGGCCGATGGCCTCGGTCCAAGATCTCGGCCGCAAGGGTTGGCTTCAGGCCGGCGTCTCGGGCGCGGGGCCGATGGACCCGCCGAGCTTTCGCATCGCCAACGCGCTCGTCGGCAACGAGCCGAACGCCGCAGCACTGGAATTTGCCGGGATCGGTGGACGGTTCCAGGTCTCCGGCCCCGTGCGCTTCGCGGTGACGGGCGGCGACATGGACATCCGCAGGGGCGAGGAACGGCTTCACGCCTGGGAAAGCCACGACCTGCATCCCGGCGACGTCCTAACCATCGGAGCCTTGCGCGGCTGCGTCTGGGGCTATCTCGCCCTTTCGGGCGGTATCGACGTTCCCCCCGTCATGGGCTCGCGATCGACCCATCTGCGCAGCGGCATCGGCGGTCACGCCGGGCGCCGGCTCCAGGC